>DAOVYU010000195.1 GCA_030635465.1 Bacteroidales bacterium
AAATATTCAGGATCCATTTGCTTATCGCCGGGCACAATATGTTGATATCTTAATGAAGTCAGAAGAAATATTTAAAAAATATCCTACCAGATAAAAGTTAAGGCGGCCAATGGTTGCCTTTTTTATTTCATTGGAATTACAATCAAATTAAAACGTTAGTGAATATTGAATCATAACCTTACGCATTTGCTCTGCTTTTAAAGGTCGTAATGAATACCAATGATTCAACAGATTATCAATGATCAGAGAAACTTTGTGTCTCCCTTTGAATAGCTGGCTGACACGAAAATCAAATATATAGTTGCCATTATTATGATTATTAAAATAATCCATGTATTCAATGGGTTGAATAGTACCTCCAGTTTGTTTTGTATAGTTTTCAAGATCCTCGATTGCTTTATCCAGATTTTCAATTTTGCTGAAATATTTAAAACTAACCCCGGTGGAGAAATTACCAATATCAAACTCTATGTCAGCTTTAATCGTATGTAAAAATCGGTATTTGAGAATATTCTTACTGGGATCGATACTGGTGGTCTGATAACTGAATTCATTGTTATTTCCGATACTGTAATCCTCTGCAAATATATAGTCAGGTTCTAAAGTTTTTGGCATTATATAGTTATAACCTATCATAGTTTTCACAACTGCATTTTTAGTCAATTGTGCTTTTCCTGTTACAGAAATATCTACACCGGTGATTTTTGATTTGCCAGTATTTACAAAACGAAAACCATAAAATGGCCAGGTAAAAGTAGAGTCCCATTTACCAAATAAATATTCAATGGTATTCTGATAATCTTGTTGAAAAACGGCAAAATCTATATACCCAAAATAATTGGCAAATTTAAATCCCTGTTTCACACCAATCTCAGCATTCAAACTACTTTCAGGAATTAGTTCCGGGTTATCCCATACGCCAAAAGAACCAACATCCATCCGAATAAATTTTTCTGCTACAGTAGGATAACGAAATCCTTGCCCAACAGAAGCACGTAAATATGTTTCTTGTAATAACTTCAATGACAATCCAGCCCTGAAAACAGGTTTTGTTTCCGAGGGTGTTGCATTCATACTATAATACTCCAACCTGGCACCAGCCGAAAAGTTGATGACTTTGAAAAAATTAAAATCAACTTCAGCATAACTGGAAATATTTAATAAATGATTATTGGGTGTACCCGATCCAGAATACATATTGGAATATACATCATTATACTGAAATGTGAGCCCTCCAATAAATGCCAATCCTTTTATAAAATCATATTTCCTGCCGAAATTATAATCTCCGTAATATACAGTTGATCGAATATTTTGATCGTTGGATTGATCAGTGTTATTGTATAATACCCTTGCTTTAAAAGAATGGGTAATCCCAATTTTTGAATAAAAATTCACAAAGGGATCCAGATAAAAAGTAAACTGATCCTGTAACAATACCGCTCCGGGATAACCCCGATAAAATCCCTCTTCTAAATCGAGCCAGGCCAGTACCAAATTGGTTTGATTATACATGATGTTACCATTCACACCGTAGTTTAGTCCCTTTACACGATCAGATCGTTGTCGAATGTTAAAATTCATCCTGTATCGTCTTTTTGCCATTTGATCATCAGAAAAATTGGTGAGGGTATCATCTACCAGGGGACCTGGTCTTGGAGCACCAATATACCCATGATCGAGCAATATATTTGCTCCAATGGTAAAGTCAGTATTTCCAATTATTCGTGTATGGAAATAGTCGGCTCCAGAAACATAAGGGATTCCACTCCACCATTTCATTTCCTTGTTTTTTGGAGTTGTGTAACTTCCTCCAAACACTTTTATCCGGGTTAATGGTTCAAGCTTTGGTCTGGCAGTCCGGATATATATGGCACCACTTAATGCATTTGATCCAGATAAAACAGAAGCACAACCTTTTACGACTTCAATTTGAGCTATATTTTCTGTCGGTATCAGATCCCAATACGGCCGGCTTGCGTCACCAGAAAGTAGTGGTATATCATCAACAAAAATTCCTACTTTACTACCTAGTCCAAATGTAAATCCGCTTCCACCTCTTATCTGGGGTTCTCCATCTAATATATTGAGCCCGGGAGCATAATCCAGAATAGATGCAATATTGGTTACATTTTTATTTTGAATGATCTCTGGTTTAATAATTTCCATGGAAGTTGTAATCTCTTCAATAGACCGGTCAAACCGACCAACTTTAATCTCTACTCCCTGCAATTCATTTACATATGGTTTTAATCTAACATCTTTCCTAATTATTTCACCCGACTTAATATCAACTTCAATAGTGGCGGTTTCCATTCCAGTAAATGAAACAACGAAAAAGTAATGTCCTTCCGGGAGCTGAATACTATACTTTCCTTCCAAATCAGTAATTGCACCAGTGGATAAATCACCTTTTGATTTGATATGTGCACCAATTAAAGTTTCACCTGTATCATCTGCTTTAATGGTTCCTTCAACATATCCATGATTCTGCGCGACAGATTGTAAAGCACAAGATACTATCAGAATGAATATTAATAAAGGTGTTTTCATCGACAATCTAATAAAACATTAAATGTATAGAGCTTTGGATTAAATCTCAATAAAAATAGAAATTACTAATTAAAAAATACTTTTCTGGAAATAACAAAATCAGCTGAAGTGATTTTTACAATGTATATTCCACTAAAACTATTTGCTGAGCCCATAGATACTTTATTGGAATTGATTTTGCTTTGCCATACTGATCTTCCGGTTAGATCCAATATCTCCAGGTTTGCTTGTTTCAATAAATCTTCGGGTATATTATTTACAAACACTGTGTTTTCTGACACATGAATATCAACCTGGTTCAATGGATTATCATGTATAGACTGTTCACCGCCAATAATTTCCATATCATCATAATAGGCAATGCTTCCTTCTATAGGTGTTGTTCCATTTCCTGAATTGAGAATAAATAAAATGTACTCTGGAGTACGCTCATCATAATATTCAAAAGGAAGTACAATACGTGTCCATTCTTCAACTGCTTCAGGTAAATAAAGCTTAACAAAGCCTACCCAATTGTCTTCATTTTCTGGCGTTGGAGGAATTGTAGCATCCCCAACATGTAATAAGGCCTGAAACTGCAAAGTATCTCCTTCTGCTGGAAAGAACTTCAACCAAAATGCAATGCTATCAGGTCTGGAAGTAAATGGTGTATGCCATTGTGGATCATCTGGATTAGTATATGTAAATCCGAGATCAGGATTCCAATCAGCATGAATTTGTCCATTACACATGGTTCCTACTACGTCAAGTCCCAATATGTTGACATTGTATAATTTGAGGCAATATTGTCCGCTATGAGCATCTGTACTTCTTTCCCAAACGATTGGGGCTACATTATTAAGTTCAGGCAAATCAGAGGTTTTGATTGAGCTCCAGTTAACCGGCTCAAGAATATCAGGTCCAAATCCTATTTCTTCCCAATCTTCAAACCCGGGATTCTCAATTTGCTGTGCCATTAAAAAAGGAACAAAAAATACGGTATACAGAATTACAAGTACATTTTTTTTCATATTCTCAAAATTAAAATGAATAATTGATAATAATTATATCACAAAAATAAAAAAATATCAATTGGTAATTGAAAAACTCCAAAAGGACTTTTGACAATAAGTTGTTGATATAGTCAATCTAGTCTGAGGAGTCCTTTCTGTCTGGCGATCTCAATTGCTGACTCAAACTCTTCATTGGTTAAAGGCCGGGAAAGATCTTTATAGTTGATTGCTGTACCACTTGGCCGGTATTGCGGCATGATATTCACATAGGTATTTATTGATATTTCATTAGCCAGGAAATGCATGATCTTCTTTGTTCCTGCAAGTTCATTTGGCAAAACTAAATGACGAACGAGCAATCCCCGGATAGCAATTCTATCTTCTATCTGCAGATCTCCCACCTGCCGGTACATTTCTTTAATGGCTGATTGTGATTTTTCAGGATAATCAGGGGCATTGCATGTTTCTTTAGCAACTTTTGAATCCCAGAACTTAAAATCAGGCATATAAATATCAATAATTCCATTTAAAAGCTGAAGTGATTCAACATGATCGTAAGCGCTCGTATTATAAACAAGCGGAACTTTCAACCCATGTTCAATAGCAATCTCCAGGGCTGCAAGTATCTGAGGTATCACATGCGAAGGGGTGACAAAATTAATATTGTGACACCCCATATTCTGAAGTTCCAGCATGATCCTTGCCAGGTGAGAATTAGAAACTTCAATTCCATGGCCTTCATGAGAAATGTC
>DAOVYU010000411.1 GCA_030635465.1 Bacteroidales bacterium
CTATCTTCCGTCTTCTGACTTCTATCTTCTCCCCTTCTTCTTCAACGGAAAAATCATTTTATACTTAACGTCAATATTACCTTTTGAAATATCCAGCAACCTTCTTTTTAATAACATTTTCCGGATATTGCTTACCCTGTCGACAAATAAAATCCCTTCCAAATGATCGTATTCATGCTGAATAATCCGTGCCATTACACTGGTATACCTTTCATCATGAAATTTCCAGTTTTCATCATAATACTGAATCCGGATATTTGATATACGTTCCACATCTTCACGGATATCTGGAATACTAAGGCAACCTTCATTAAACACCCAGTTCTCGCCCTCCTCTTCAATAATTTCAGGATTGATTAACACCCTTTTAAAATCTTTTGCTTGAGGGTCTTCATCAGCATAAGGTGTTGCATCCATCACAAGTAGCCTAATAGACAGGTTTACCTGTGGTGCTGCCAGACCAACACCGGAGGTGGCATGCATGGTTTCATACATATCATCAACCAATTGCTGAAGATTTGGATAATCCTCTTCAATATCCACTGCTATTTTTCGCAGGATAGGATGACCATATGCAGTAATTGGTAATATCATATTAATTTGCAAAATTAATTATTTACAGCTTTATATTCCATATATGATTGAAGTATTATTACTGCACTTATTTTATCAACAGTTGATTTGTTCTGTCTGTCTTTTTTCTTCAATCCAGCTGTGATCATTGTTTGAGTCGCCATTTTAGATGTAAAGCGTTCATCATATCTATCAATTAAGATTTGCGGAAATGCTTTTTTTAGTCTTCTTACAAACGGATCAATAAATTTAACAGATTCAGATGCAGTGTTGTTCATCTGACGTGGCTCTCCCACAACAATACAATCAACTTGCTCTTTATCAGTGTATGATTTTAAATAGTCGAGGATATCCTTTGCATGTACAGTATCAAGTGCTGTAGCAATTATTTGCAATTCATCTGTAACTGCTACACCCACCCTTTTTTGACCATAATCTATTGCCAGAATCCGTCCCATTTAGAAATATTAAACAATTGTTAAAATCAAATCAGCTGCAAAATTAAAATAAGTTTGTATTAATTAGTACTTAAAGTGAACTAAAGTTAAAAATGCCTAAAGTTATTTTAGTAGAATGCATCAAAATGAATTAGGAAAAAAAAGCTAATTTTGAATATTCAAAATTACAACATGATTGAGGAATTAAAACAACAGATAGAAAGGGCCTGGGAAGATAAATCACTACTGGATTCTAAAGACACACAAGCTGCTATCCGACAAGTTATTGAGTTGCTTGACAAAGGAACCATAAGGGTTGCAGAACCTACGGATTCAGGATGGAAGGTAAATGAATGGGTAAAAAAAGCTGTGATCTCCTATTTTCCAATTCAAAAAATGGAAACCACTACTGTTGGTCCGTTTGAATTTCATGATAAAATAGATTTAAAACACAATTATAAGGAACTGGGTGTAAGGGTTGTTCCGCATGCCATTGCCAGGTATGGTTCATATATTGCAAAAGGTGTTATTATGATGCCATCTTATATCAATATTGGTGCTTTTGTAGATGGAGGTACCATGGTGGATACCTGGGCTACTGTTGGTTCATGCGCACAAATTGGGAAAAATGTACATTTAAGTGGTGGCGTTGGAGTTGGTGGTGTTTTGGAACCTATTCAGGCTGCACCGGTAATTATTGAAGATGGTTGCTTTATTGGATCCCGTAGTATTGTTGTTGAAGGTGTTCATATTGAAAAGGAAGCAGTTTTAGGTGCCAATGTAGTTATTACCAAATCCACCAAAATAATTGATGTTACAGGTAAAGAACCCATCAGCCTCTCTGGAAAGATTCCAGCAAGATCGGTGGTGATTCCAGGTTCTTATGCAAAACAATTTCCAGCAGGCGAATACAATGTTGCCTGTGCGCTGATCATTGGCAAACGCAAACCCTCCACAGATTTAAAAACTTCATTGAATGATGCTTTAAGAGATTATGATGTTGCAGTCTGATTATAGCCACTTAAAAAAAATTCTCATCATACAGACAGCTTCCATTGGAGATGTTATCCTGGCCACTCCTGTTATTGAAAAACTTCATTTTCATTTTCCTGACGCACAAATCGATTTCCTGGTAAAAAAAGGAAATCAAAACCTATTTGAAAACCATCCATTCCTACATAAAGTGTTGATTTGGGATAAAACATCAAATAAGTACAGGAATTTTAATGGGTTAATCGATGTGATCAGAGATAGTAAATATGATTGTATTATTAATATCCAAAGATTTGCAGCCTCTGGGTTACTGACAGTTTACTCTGGAGCAAAGCTTAAAATCGGATTTAATAAAAACCCATTTTCATTACTTTACAGCAAAAGGATCAAGCATACCATAAAAAAGGGGAACCGACATGAAATTGAACGAAACCTTGATCTGGTGAGGAGTATTACCGACAATAGCACTTTCCCGGTAAGATTATACCCATCTCAAAAGGATTTTGCTA
>DAOVYU010000111.1 GCA_030635465.1 Bacteroidales bacterium
AGATCCAGGTATTACAGCAAAAGCTGTTTTTTTCTTTAATGGAGTATAAATGGCGTTGTACCAAATCATGGCTAGCAATCCAAGTTGAAGGGCTAGCATACCTGAACCCAAATAGATCAATACGGAACCTAAAACCGAAAGAGTAAGTGCAAATATTAAGGCACCGGTTTCAGAAATTCGTCCTGAAGGGATGGGCCTGTTTTTCGTCCGCTCCATCTGTACATCTTTATCCCTTTCCTGGTAATGATTCAAGGCTGAGGAACCGCATGCAAGTAGAAATATTCCAAACGTTGGTAAAATAAGTCCGGTGTCGAATTGACCGCTGGCTAAAACATAACCTGTGATGGTTGTTAATGAAACGGCAAAGGTGATTCTTACTTTGCTTAATTCTAAGAGTGTATGTATTAATGATTTTTTCAAGTATATACTGTTTTTATTTTAAATTGGGTCTATCCTCCCGTACAGTCTTTGATGCTTCGAGAGCCTCAGCATGACCTCAGACTGAACTCCCTTTTTAGTTAGAACTTTAATCTTTTATCCTACGAAGTATGGAGTAGGAGGACGAACTATTTAAGTGTTTTCAAATACTCAATAATATCCTTTACTTCATCTTCAGTGATCAAGTCTTTATAAGTGGTGATCATTAATCCCGGATTATAGCCTTTGGTTACATCAGCATTGGGATCATAAATAGAACTCCTGATATATTCTTTGTCAACTGTAATTTGTCTTTCAACACCTTCTGTTATAACAGTTTCTGTAATTCCCCAAACTCCTTTAAATGAAGGTCCTATAATTTTGCTTCCATCCAATGAGTGACAGCTTGTACAGGCATTTTTCTTAAGCACTTGCAATCCGGGATGGTCGTTTGATGATTTGTCGTTTAACCAGGTTGAGTATTCTGTTTCCTGAACAACATATACTTTACTCATCATATAGGAATGACGATCACCGCAATATTCAGCGCATAAAATATTATAGTCGCCCAGTTCCTGACCAATAAACCACATTTTATTATCAATACCCGGAATTACATCTTCTTTAATCCTGAAAGCAGGAATATAAAGGCTATGCAATACATCGCGTGAGATCAAATCGAGTGTAACAGCTTTATCTATTGGAACAACAAGTGTGTCAGAAACTTTACCATTTTCATATTCAAAATTCCACGACCACATTTGTGCTATGGCTTTTATATGAATGGAATCCTTTGGAAATTCCCGCATGGGTTTGTAGCCCATCCATCCATAATAGAACATGACTAGCACAAGAATGGTTGGAATCACAGTCCAGATAATTTCCAACTTATGATTTTCTTTCACAATTCCAGGTTTTGGGTGTTTTTTTCTGTTGTACTTAATAACAAACCAAATCATTATTGCGGTTATGGCCACAAGGAAAAAAACTGAAGCACCCAATATTATCGCGAATGAAAGGTCAACACCATCTACAAAATTTGAAGCATTAGTGAACATATACCCCTGTTTTATCTAGTTATATAATCGGTTGCTGTTAAAAATAGGAATACTATAAAAAGCAGCATAGTAATTCCAAATAGTATTTTTAATAAAATATTGTCATATTTCAAATGCATAAAATAATTGGCCACCACGATGGCTTTTGCTGATGCAATTATAAGCGCAGTAATAACTGAAAATGCAACGAGGTTTATACCCATCACTGATACAAGTACAGTCATAATTGTAAGAATGATCAATCCAACCCAAATACCAATATTAAACTTATACGATACAATGTGGTGCTCTTTTGGGTCGCCTGGTAAATACCTGCTTTTATTATTTTCTGACATAATAATTAAGTTTAGAGTTCTGAGTTCTGGGTTTTGAGTTAGTGAATTAAATAGAATAGTGGAAACAGGAATATCCAGATTAAATCCACAAGGTGCCAATAAAGTGCTCCATTTTCAAGAAAGATGAATTTTCCCTGATTGGTTTCGCCTTTCCGAATAGCTGCTATTACAAATAACAATATTATACCACCAATAATTACGTGCAAACCGTGGAATCCCGTCATAAAAAAGTAAAGGAAAAAAAATAATTTTTCTCCTGGTTCAAGCATGTTATAATGTTCCATTCCAGGAAAAAGGCCATGCTCAAATTTTGCAGTCCATTCAAAATATTTAATAACCAGGAATACACCTGCAAATGCAATCGTAGACCAGATCAATGTTAAGGCCATTTTGGTATCTCCCTTTTGAATTGCAGTGATCGACATGGCGACTGTTAAACTACTTGTCAGCAGTACAATTGTGTTTACCGTTCCCATTATTACGTTTAATTCATAGGAAGCATGTAAAAACGCATCTGCATTCAGGTATCTGTAAATTGTATAAACCAAAAATAGTCCGCCAAATAGTAAAAGTTCTGTAAACAGGAATAGCCACATTCCCAGTTTGTCTGCTTCGTCATCCCGGTTATGACCGGAGTTTACCATTACAAAATTTGCCATTTTTATTTGATGTTAAAACCACTTGCTGTGGTAGTTTTAGTTTTGTATTTAGTTTTATTTTGGTTCACTAAAATTTGTGATTTAATTAGACTTTGTGAAAATAAGGTCCTTCTTCCGGAACAATTGGTTCCGTGTCAAAGTTGTGCAACGATGGTGGTGAAGAAGTTTGCCATTCAAGTGTTGTTCCTCCCCATGGATCTTTAGGTGCTTTTTCTCCTCTTTTCTTCGACCTGATCAGGTTTGTTAACATCATGATGATACCCAATACCATAACCCACGACCCTACTGTAGAAATTACATTTAGCGTTGTGAATTCGGGGAGATAATCATAATATCTTCTTGGCATTCCCATGAGTCCCAAAATAAGCATGGGGAAATAAAGAAAATTAAAACCAACAAATATGAAACCGAATGAAATCTGTGCCATTTTTTCGTTGTACATTTTACCCCATATTTTCCCATACCAATAATGCATTGCTCCAAACATAGCAAACCCTGTTCCGCCGAACATTACATAATGAAAATGCCCAACAACAAAGTAAGTATCGTGTAAGTGAACGTCCGTCGCTAATGCGCCGATTACCAATCCTGTCAGTCCACCAATTAAAAACTGGAATATGAACGCCATGGAGAATAGTAATGGGGTTTTAATAAGGATAGAACCTTTATATAAAGTGGCTACCCAGTTAAATGTTTTAATGGCAGAAGGAACAGCAACCAGGAATGTTAAAATGGAAAAGATTACCCTGGCCGGTCCACTCATTCCAGAGGTGAACATGTGATGTCCCCAAACAAAATATCCAATAAATGCAATAGCCATACTTGAATAAGCGATGGCTTTATATCCAAAAATTGGCCTTTTTGCAAAAGTTGGGATCATTTCTGAAATTAATCCCATAGCCGGTAATACCATTATATAAACTGCCGGATGAGAATATATCCAAAATAAATGCTGATATAAAATCGGATCACCACCTAAAGATGGATCAAATAACCCGAGTCCGAAAACGCGTTCGGCAATTATCATTAATAGAGTAATTCCAATGATGGGAGTTGCTAAAACCTGAATCCATGCAGTAGCATATAATGCCCATGGAAATAATGGCATTTTAAACCATCCCATTTTCGGATGGCGAAGTCTGTGTATAGTTACAATAAAATTCAGGCCTGTCAGAATCGATGAAAATCCCAGGATAAATGCAGCAAATACAGCCAGCGAAACATTGGTTCCGGTTTTGACACTATAGGGTGCATAAAAAGTCCAGCCAGTATCTGCAGGGCCATCGCCAACTACAAGTGTTGATAATGCAAATAATCCACCTAGAACATAAAGCCACCATGAAAGGAGGTTTATTTTTGGGAAAGCTACATCATCAGTTCCGATCATAATCGGGAGGAAAATATTTCCAAATACTGCAGGAACACTGGGGATTAAAAATAAAAAAATCATGATTACCCCATGAAGCGTGAAAACCTGGTTGTAGGTTTTTGCTTTCATGATGGTTTCGCCTGGAGAAATTAATTCTAAACGCATTAATAAACCCAGTATTACGCCTACCAGGAAAAACGAACCGAGAGAGTAAAAATATAATAAACCGATCCGTTTATGATCTGTAGAAAAAATCCAGGATTTTAAACCTTTCTTTTCTTCGTAAAAACTTTTCGATTGAATAGCTGCCGTCGACATATTAATTCGATTTAAATGATTTTCTGTTTCTACTTTTCTTACTGAATGCCAATCCCAGGAACATGAAAATGGCTAAAAATATAATAATTGACCCGGAAATTTTGGTAATGTTTATTACATACTTTTTCCCTTCAGGATCGTAGCTAAAACAATATTTTAAAACTTTATTAATGGTTGGCCCTGATTTACCCTGGGATGCCTCTATAATGGCCATTTTTAAATCAAAAGGAAGAAAATACGTACCATGAAGATAACGGGTGATCTTTCCTTCTGGACTCAGTACAATCAAAGCAGCCGGATGAATAAATTCCTGGCCTTCCTTCTTCACTTTGTATCCCAATGAATTTAATAAATTATTGACATTTGCGCTATCACCAGTAAACCATGTCCATCCATTCTGTACATCTTTATTTTTAACCAGTTTGGCATAATTGGCTTTTTTATCTTTAGCAAGTTTTGGTTTTTCATCAGGATCGAAGCTGATGGTAAAAACCTGGTATTCTGAACCGAGATCAACTTTTGCCCTGGTAATCACATCTGCCACACCTTCAAGCAAAGGACTGCAAATGCCCGGACATTCATAATAAACCAGCGCAATTACAGTTGGTTTATCAATGGCCTCTTTTAAATTAATTGTTTCGTAATTTTCGTTGGTGAAAACCAGGTCATCAGGAATGTACTGATCCAGGTTTTCATAAATTCCCAATTCAGGGGGGGCATCTTCAGCATTTAATTGAATAGCATAAAGTAAGCTAATGATCAAAAAAACTGTACCCTTAAGGAGTTTTTGCATTGTATAAATAATTAACCAGTTGTTTTTTAAAAGATTTGCAAATTTAGACTAATTCTAAATAAAGAAAATCTACATATGAGAACATTAACAAATTTTTAACAAATTAGTTTAATTATGTTATAGATTTTTTGAATTGAAATTATTTCAGGTTTATTGGAACGGCTCTTCTACACCCGGTGCAATTACTTTTGAAATTGCCGAACCTGATACAGTGTCGATTTTGGTTGTTTATGCTGAAGATTGTAATATAGAGGATTTTGCAGTTGTCGTATTTGATTCATGTGTAAACAAAATCAATAGCAGTTATTACAATTCACAGGTTAAAATAATTCCCAATCCCTCAGCAAATATATTTCAACTGAATAAATTATACAGAAAGTATAAGGGTTAGTTTTTAGTTTACAATTCAATGGGAAAAGTTTTATTTAAAGAAACGATTTATCCCACAAGTG
>DAOVYU010000289.1 GCA_030635465.1 Bacteroidales bacterium
ACTATTATCAGGCCTGATATTCTGAGCATCCTGGTAGTTGGTTAATGCTTCCTTATAATATTTGTCCCGATAAAAATTATCAGCATCTGTCAGGAATTTGGAATATTGTTCATCCAAAGCCTCCTGATCGCCAATTAACTTATTGATCTCAGCTATTTTCTCTGAAGGATATGTATGTTGGGGCATCAAAGCTAAAGCTGCCTTGTAACTTTTTAAGGCTTTAGCATATTCACCTGAATTAAATTGTTGGTCAGCAGTAACGATTGTGCTATTATAATTGTCTTCAAATGATTGGTTATCAGCAAAGACTTTATTAATCTCACTAATCCTTTGAATGGGATATTTTTCATTTGGTCTCAGAGTATTTGCTTTCTGATACTCTACCAATGCATTCTCATACTCCTGTTTGTTATAAAACAAATCAGCGGTTGCAATGGCTTTATTATATTGGTTCTCTATATCTTGATTATTAGAAAGCACCTGGTCAATTTCATCAATTCTTTCTTGTGGATAACTTTGTGAAGGATCAACTGAAAGCGCTTCTGAGTATTTTGTTCTGGCTTCTGATAAACTGTTTTTATCAAACAACTTATCAGCATCTTGAATTAAACCATTGTACTGCTTATCCTTACTGGCCAAATTTCTTTTCAGGTCATTAATTTCAGAAAGTTTATCCGTAGCATATTTACTTCCGGGAATAATGATTAATGCATTCTGATATTCTTTAATTGCACTATCATACGATTTACTTTCATAGAAAGCATCTGCTTTGGCTATAGACTGATCGAAACTATCCTGTACTCCTTTTTGTTGAGCCAGAACAGCATTTATTTCCGCAAGTTTATCCTGTGGATATTGTTCATTGGGTTTTAACTGATTTGCTTTCTCAAACTCACCTTTTGCTGATGAATAATCCTTTTGAGCCAGGTATTGCTCTCCCCTTTGAACCGATTGGTTATATTCCAATTCATCTGATTCTGATTGAGCTGTAAGAGCTTCAATTTCATTAATCTTTTGCTTGGGATAAGATTCATTTGGTTTTAAGGTTGAGGCATTTTCATATTCCTTAATTGCGTTTGTATAATCACTTTTTTGAAAAAAATTATCTGCATCAGCTATGGCATTTTGATACAATTCATCTTTTCCCTTTAAGGCACCCAGGGCAATATTGATCTTATCAATCATATCCTTGGGGTAATTTTCTGCTGGATATATCGTTAAAGCAGCCTGGTATTTTGATTTTGCTGATTCAAGGTCCTTTCCTATATAAAATTCATCACCTTCAGAAACCAACTGGTCAAATTCATTCTTTTTACCCAGAAGGCCATCTATTTCTTTTATTTTAACTTTTGGGTAATCTTCATCGGGTTTTGCATCAGAAGCCAATAGATATTCAGCTCTTGCATTTTCATAGTATTTCAAATTGAATAATCGATCAGCACCGGCAATGGTCTCATCATATGCAGCCAAAACACGCTCCCTTTCCTGAATTAATCTTTCTATTTCTTCCAGTTTGTCCTTAGGGTATAGTTTCTCTGGAAATATGATTATTGCATTTTCAAATTCTTCCCTTGCTTCTTCATACTTTCTATATTTAATAAACTTCTCCCCATTAGTGATAGCTTTATCATATTCTATTTTTTTGGAAGATTCAAAATCAACAATTTTCTGAATTTCAGCAATTTTAGTTTTAGGGTAAGCTTCATTAGGCAAAACTTTTAATGCTTCCTGATATTTTTCAGTAGCTTCATCATATTTCCCTGCCCTGAAGTACTTATCCCCCTGAGAAACTTCAGCATCATACAATTCCATAACAGCCATTTTCTCTCTTAGCTTACCTATGGTTTCGGTGAGTTTTGTTTTGGGATATGCTTCATCAGGTTTTAAATTACTGGCATATTGGTATGATGCTTTGGCATTGATGTAATCACCTTTTTGAAAATAGCTATCAGCTTGTTTAATGGCAGCATTATAATCCTCCTGGTTTGTTTGGGCAACAATAGGATTCACAAACCAAATTGTAAATATAAGTGCAAATATGGCAACTATCTTTTTCACGATCATCTCCTAATCCAGGTTTCGGATTACTTTATTCAATTAAGTTTTATTAACGAACTTCCTTTTAAAATATTATTGGTTCATTTAACTCCCATTATGCATTACACCATCCTGAATAAGAAGTTTCCTGTCAGCCATATTGGCTAGCTCCTGATTGTGTGTAACGATGATAAATGTTTGCTGAAACTCATCCCGTAACTTAAAAAATAAATTATGCAGTTCAACGGAAGAAGTGGAGTCAAGGTTGCCTGAAGGTTCATCTGCTAGGATAACGGATGGTTCATTTATCAATGCCCTTGCAACTGCAACTCTTTGCTGCTCTCCTCCTGACAATTCAGATGGTTTATGATCAAGTCGATCGCTTAAATTTAAATATCCGAGTAATTTAGTGGCTTGTGCAATAGCACTTTTCCGGGATTTTTTATTTATAAATGCGGGAATACAAACATTTTCCAGGGCTGTAAACTCAGGAAGTAAATGATGAAACTGAAAAACAAACCCAATATGTTGATTCCTAAAATCAGATAGTTTTTTCTGATTAAAATTATTAACAACCACATCATCAAAAAAAACTTTCCCTTTATCGGCATTGTCAATCGTTCCTAAAATATGTAATAGTGTAGATTTGCCAGCACCCGAAGCACCAACAATAGAGACGATTTCACCCTTTTTTATAACCAAATCAATGCCTTTAAGTACTTCTAGTTTACCAAAGGATTTGTGAATATTTTCTGCTCTAATCATTTATTTTTTTGAATGCTGCAAAGATAAAGTTTTTATCTTTGAATCCTTGTAAAACCAATAAAATCAACTCAGCATATGGCGAACATTTTGGTAATTGATGATGAAAAGAGTATTAGGAATACGCTCAAGGATATTCTTGAGATGGAAAAATATAAAGTTGAAGAAGCTGAAAATGGGGAGATTGCATTGGAAAAGATCAAGCAGGAGACTTTTGATGTTATTCTTTGTGATATTAAAATGCCAGGTATGGATGGTATTGAAGTACTCGAAAAAGCATTTTCTGTTACAGATTCTCCCATCATAATGATCTCAGGGCATGGTACTATTGAAACTGCTGTTGAAGCCATTAAAAAAGGTGCCTTTGATTATATTGCAAAACCTCCGGATTTGAACAGATTATTAATTACCATTCGTAATGCCCTGGATAAATCAAATTTAATCACTGAAACAAAAAAACTTAAAAAGCAGGTTAGCTTGTCTTATGAAATGATTGGCGAATCTGAAGAGTTGAACCGGGTCAAAGAAATGATTGAAAGGGTAGCTCCTACTGATGCACGTGTTTTGATTACCGGAGAAAATGGTACAGGAAAAGAACTGGTTGCCCGTTGGGTACACGAAAAGAGTGATCGATCACACACGCCTTTTATCGAAGTGAATTGTGCTGCAATTCCTTCAGAGT
>DAOVYU010000102.1 GCA_030635465.1 Bacteroidales bacterium
GAGCTGGAAAAAGCAAATCTTGAATTACAAATTGCCAAGAATAAAGCTGAAGAATCGGATAGGTTAAAAACCGCCTTTCTATCTAATATGTCGCATGAGATCCGTACTCCCATGAATGCAATCATTGGTTTTTCGCATTTACTGAAAGATCCAAATATGACCAATGATAATCTCAATAATTATGTTGATATCATTACTGAAAGAGGAAATCAGCTATTAAACATTATCAATGATATTATTGATATCTCAAAAATTGAATCGGGTAAAATTAGTATTAATAAAAATGCTTGCAATGTCAATCAGTTATTTGATGAATTGTATACCATGTTTTATAATACAAAAGAACTCACTAAAAAATCGCACCTTGAATTGCGTTATGTAAAACCGGATGTACTTGAGAATATTATTATCAATACTGATACCACACGACTTAAACAAATACTTTCCAATTTAATTGACAACGCCATAAAGTTTACCCAGGCAGGATTTGTAGAAATGGGTTATTCCATTATAGAAAACAAAGGATCAAAAAAAATTCAATTCTATGTAAAAGACAGTGGAATAGGGATTTCACATGAAAATAGAAGTTTGATTTTTAACCGCTTCAGACAAATTGACGAATCCCATACCCGATTATTTGGAGGAACGGGAATAGGCCTTTCAATTTCACAAAACCTCGCTGAACTATTGGGTGGTGATTTAATTGTTGAGTCTAAAAAAGGTGAAGGGAGTACTTTCTATTTAACACTTCCCTATGAGACAGTTACTATTGTAAAAACTCCCAAAGAGATTAAAAAATCAAAGGAAACAGATATTGACTGGAATAATAAAACCATTCTTATTACCGAAGATAACCCTTCAAGTTTTCTTTTATTAAAAACTATACTCGAAAAAACAAATGCCCGGATATTACATTCCAGCAATGGTAAAGATGCTGTGGAGTTATGCCATAATAATCCGGATATCAACGCAGTTTTAATGGATATTCAATTACCGATTATGAATGGTTATGATGCAACCCGAAAAATAAAATTATACAGAAAAGACCTTCCGGTAATTGCACAAACAGCACATGCTTTAGCTGAAGATGAAGTAAAGTCGAAAAATGCAGGATGTGATGATTACCTTGTAAAGCCAATCCAGCGAGAGAAACTTTTTGCAGTTTTAAGTAAATACCTGGGTTAAGGATTCAGCAATTTTTAAAGTACTTTTACAGCCTTACAAAAAATGAAATTTCACCAATGAACTGGAAAAAATCAATATTAAGCGTTTTTTTAATAATTACCTTTTTTTGTTATGGTCAGAATTCTGATAAAGAAACTACAGAACATTCAGATTCATTAAAAAATAAAAATATTGCATATGTAATTTTTGAATCTGACACATTGTTCTCAATCTATTCAAACCTTGGCCCATACTCTCCAAAAGAACGAGCTGCATCAATTATTGATAAATTAGAATTATTGTCGAAAAGCCAATCCTTTGATGCTGATTCATTCAATTTAGCTGATATTCATAATCTTACCATCATCAACTACAGTCATCATATGATTATGGGAATCAGTAATGAAGAAGCAAAGATGGCTGGTTATAACAAAGCATATCTGGCGGAAAACTATAAAGAGATCATGGCTGAATCTATAAGTAGCCATATTCATGATTATAGCTTGCAGGGATGGATTAAAAGAATCGGGTTTACAGTTTTGCTTCTATTGGGTTTAATTATTTTACTTTACCTGATCCGCAAACTTTTTAAATGGATTAATGCCAAGCTGGTCGATTATGAAAAAAACCTTAAACGTAAACGTCGTAACATCTTCAGATACCTTGCACCTAAAGGACCAGAAAGCTTTTTTCTTTTTCTGTCCAATATATTAAGGTTTGTTATCATTATTATAATCCTGGTTCTCTACTTACCTTTATTGGGTAGTTTTTTACCCTGGACCAAAAACATAGTAGAAAGGTTTTACAACTATATTGCTGACCCCATTAAGTTTATCCTGAATGGCCTTCTGGATTTTTTACCTAATCTTTTTTATATCATTATAATATACATAGTAGCCCGGTATGTAGTTAGAATAATATCGCATTTAGCAAATGAGGTTGAGAAAGACCGGATTAAACTTAAAGGATTCCATAAAGATTGGGCCAAACCAACTGTTAATATTTTAAGAATTATCATTTATGCTTTCGCACTGATATTTATTTTCCCTCATCTCCCAGGATCAGACTCTCCTGCATTTCAAGGCATTTCTATCTTTTTTGGCGTATTACTTTCCCTGGGGTCTACTTCAGCTATTGCAAATATTGTAGCTGGTGTTGTTATAACCTATATGCGTCCTTTTATGATAGGTGATCGGGTTAGAATTGGAGAAACTATTGGTGATGTCGTAGAAAAATCATTACTGGTAACCAAAGTCAGGACATTAAAAAATGAGGATGTAACCATTCCAAATGCAACTATTATTAATACCCACCTCTGGAATTATACAAAAAATGCAAAAGATTTGGGAATCATACTTCATACTGCAGTTACCATCGGATATAATGAGCCATGGGAAAAAATAAATCAATTGTTACTGGAAGCTGCAAAAAGAACCAAATTATTGTCCAAAGACAAACAACCATTTGTCCTGCATAAAGGTTTGAATGATAATTATGTCGAATATGAATTGAACGTTTATACCAGTCAATCAAAAAAAATGGTTCAGATATACTCTGATATGCATGCACAAATAATGGATGTATTCAGGAAAGCAAATGTTGAAATATTATCACCACTTTATATTTCTACCAGGGATGGAAACCCTTCCACAGTTCCACCGGATTATACACCTGATACAAGAAATCCGGTTGAAAAAGTAATTGACAAGGTTAGTGGAAAAAATAATGTTTAATTATTTTGACATAATTGAATAACATAACTGACGACATTTTCAGCACAAACTTTCTCTACATTATAAATATTAAGTGGTTGAATTTTAAAATGATCTGAAACTTCAATTAATAAACTCTCACGTACTACCCATATCAGTATTTTTTCTTGTAATATTTTTACTATGGACTCAATAGCTTTTGCCCAACCTTTTCCTTTTAATTCAAATGGTCCGATTTCATCTATCACAATAATATCAGCATTATTCAGGTAATTTGTATCAAGTGCTACTTCGCCAAATTTTTGTCCATCAGGATTGATGTAAAATTGCCTTAATTTTTCCCAGCCATCCTTGGGTTCACGTTGACAATATAGGATCCTGTTATTAGATTTTAAATCGATCAGTTCAAAACGATCACGTTCATAATTTTTCCAAAATCCTTCAGCTAAAATACCACCTACTTGTAGATTATTTTTAGCCAATCCGAATATCATTTCGTGAAGGAAGGTTGTTTTACCACTTCCTTGTTCACCAGTTAATATAATGATCTTGTGTTTCATAATTTATCGTTTGAAAAACAAACAAGAATCCCCATA
Source organism: Bacteroidales bacterium (assembly GCA_030635465.1). Lineage (GTDB taxonomy): Bacteria > Bacteroidota > Bacteroidia > Bacteroidales > JAADJA01 > JAADJA01. The sequence goes on from DAOVYU010000102.1 coordinate 3,473, forward strand.
ACTCAGAAACCTAAAATTATGGTTGAGTGCATATTCATAAACATTTTTCCAACCTTCCCCAATAAATGCCGATACAAGCAAAAGGAGGGTGCTTTTTGGCATGTGGAAATTGGTTATTAAAACATCAGGGATGCGAAAAGAATAACCTGGAATGATCATTAATTGGGTTTGGCCAGAAATCACATCAAGTCCTTTATCACCCATAAAATCAAGAATTTTAGAAAACGACTTTTTGAGCGAAATCCCAACATCATAAATTGGATTATATGGATCCCATTGTTTGATATCAATCTCCTTCTTTTCGTCATTGTCGACCAGAAGTTTAACCCCAAACCAGTAAAGGCTTTCCAATGTCCGGGTAGTTGTAGTTCCCACTACAATTATAGGTTGGTTTTGCTTTTCAATTATTTTTTGAATGGTCGTTTTTTTGACAAATATTTTTTCGGTATGCATCTCATGCTTACCGACATCATCTGTGCTAACAGGCTTAAAAGTACCAGCCCCTACATGAAGAGTAACATCTTCAACGGCAATTCCTTTAGACTTTATTTTTTGCAAAACAGCTTGAGTAAAATGCAACCCGGCCGTAGGTGCAGCAACTGAGCCTTCCGATCCGGCATAAATTGTTTGATATCTTAATTTATCATTATCTACTGCTTTTCGGTTCATGTAGGGTGGCAAAGGAATAATCCCCGACGCTACCAAAATGTCAGAAAAGGATAGGGTAGTTGGTTCCCATTGAAATTCGATGAGCGAATAGGATTCATAATGTAATTTTCTTTCGGCAGTTAGTATTCCTTTTTTATCATTTAGAATAAATGATTTTTGAAGTTTTCCCAATTTCCATTTTTTTGAATTGCCAACCAAACATTTCCAGACAACCCTTGACTGTTGCTCAAAAGCCTGTTGAATTTCCCTGGTTGGGTTAACCGGTTCAAGGCAAAATATTTCAATTTGAGCACCTGATTCTTTTTGAAAAAGCATTCTTGCCTGTATAACTTTGGTTTCGTTGTAAATCAGCAAACCGGAATCAGGGAGATAATCGGGAATATTTTTAAACAAATCCTCTGAAATTTTTTTGTCTTTGTATATAACGAGTTTGGCTTCATCTCTTTTTTCAACAGGAAACTGAGCAATCCGGTTGGTAGGAAGTGGATAATTAAAATCATTTATATTAACAAATGGAAGCTGTTTCATTATTTCAAACAAAAATGCAAAAATAAAAAAAAGAGGCTACCTCAAACCATGGTAACTTCCTTCATCCAATTATTATGGATTTCTATTTTTCAAGAAATTCCAATTAAATATAATTTACTTGACTTTCATATGTGGTTTTTGTACATTTGAACAAATGTATAAAGTTTAAAAATATGAAAGTCGTACTGGTTAACTTTGCTTTACTGTTTGGAATTATTGGGTTTTTCCTTTATCTGTTTTTAATACTGGCAAGTTTTTTTGGATGTTGCACGGCCATTACTACTGACACATTTCAAAAAATAGTTGCGCTTATTTTGGGTATTGCAGTAATTACATTTTTAATTTGTATGTATAATAATTGTTGTAATATCTGGAAAAAGGAAAAACCCCAATAGTAATAATTTCAATGGGTGCATGACAATTTCCTCAACATTTAAAAGGCTTATTTTCAGCAACTAACTTAAATATATATCCTATAGTTACTTCCAACCTGTTTACCTTATTTGCTATTATGTGCATGATTTGATACTGCGGCAGGGATTGAAGTGATAGCTTGGGGAAATGCCGGCAGATTTTTTTGTTAGCTGGTGGAGGCTGACGAAGGAAGCCCACATACTGCTTACAAAAAAACAGTCGGCATGAAACAACTATAAACGGAAAGCCCGTCTGCCGCCCAAAAAAGGAAATTTGTCGTACACCCCTCCAAATATTCCCATACATACATTTGAATTTGACCAATAGCATTTTCCCAGATATCTTTATCTTTGGATGAAATATGAATTATTCGTTATGAAGATAAAAGAACACATCCCCAATTTTATTACTCTATTAAACTTGCTAAGTGGATGTATTGCCATTGTA
>DAOVYU010000356.1 GCA_030635465.1 Bacteroidales bacterium
AATAACCTGATCCGGGCTATCATTGGAATAAAGACTGATGAAAGGGATCTACCTAAATTAAAAGCTGAACAGCTATTGATCAAAATGGAGGCTGCTCCATGTAATCCATCGGATATTGCATTTATTCGAGGAGGCTATAATATTATCAAGCCTGTTCCGGCTGTACCAGGATTTGAAGGAGCGGGTGTGGTTGTTGATGCAGGAAGTAATTCAAAAGCAATGCTGGGCAAAAAGGTGAGCAGCTTTATTCAAGATGATGTTGATGGAACCTGGGCCGAATATTTTATTGCGAATAAAAAAGATTGTATAATCCTGAAAGATGGGTTGGATTTCGAACAAGGAGCTTGTTTGGCTATCAATCCTTTTACAGCGTTTGGTCTGGTAGAAATGGCTGAATTATTCAAATGTGAAGCTATCGTGCAAAATGCTTCTGGTGGACAGGTAGCAGAATTTATAAGGGTTCTGGCCAAATTAAAAGGAATTAAGGTAATTGATATTGTTAGAAAACCAGAACATGTCACTATCCTTAATGATAAGGGATCAAAATATGTACTTGATTCATCCAGTGAAAATGTTAAAGCTAATTTTTCAGATTTGATAAATACACTTTATCCAACGATGGCATTTGATGCTGTTGGAGGAGAAATGACCGGATTATTTTTAAATATTCTACCTTCATTTTCTAAAGTTGTTCTATATGGTGGGCTGGCCGGAGGTTCTTTGCTGGGAATTGATCCGATGGACATTATTTTCAAAGGGAAAAAACTGGAAGGCTTTAATTTAAATCAATGGATTGCTAATAAAAACATGGAAGAACTTGAAACTATAAATAATAAAATTCAGGATTTGATTATCACAGGCAAAATGAAAACCGAAATTCAAGCTTCTTTTAAACTGGATGATGTAGTAAATGGAATCAGGACCTATATTAAATCCATGTCATCAGGGAAGGTGCTTTTTAAACCCTGATATATTTAATTTTTTAGCGAATAATCAATTTTTTCTGACTGATTGAACGGTCATCCTTTAAAATCACAACATAAGTACCTGCTTGCAAATGCTGCAGGTCGAATTGCTTTTCAACCAGCATGTTGGAATTATTGACTTTTTCGTTGTAAACCTGTTGTCCGGTTATACTCAAAATGGTAATCTCTAAGTTAACTGATACAAAATTAGGAAATCCAATATTAAATTTCCCATTACTTGGATTTGGATAAATGGTAAATGGATCTGTTTTAGAAGATTGCTCTTCAATACTAAAAACTTCGTCGTTAAAAAAACTCAATGTATGATCACCCCAGTTACATACTGCTATAAAATTATCATATCCAATACACAATCCGAAAGGCCTGTTATGGTCATTTGAGGATAAAAAATCCCAGGTAAAATTATTATTTACTTTTCTAACTTCTTCATCTCCCCACTGTGTACTGTTGACATCCCAGGTTGAATAATAAAAATTAGCACTTGGGTGCATTACAACTCCTTTTATATAAGCATCAGTATAAAAAGGTGTAGTTACTTCTCCTCCCCAGGGATGAACAGATCTTAAATATGACAAGCCTATGCCATTTTCTGTAAAAAGTAATCGGACATTATAATAATCATAACATAGGCCGAAAGGAGTGCTCAAATCTGTTAAAAAGTTCTCAACTGTTTTATTTTTGAGACCATATCTGTATATGGAATTTTTTTGAGAATCACTGATATAAAGATATCCGTTTAACGCTTTTTCAACAAAGTTTAAATAAGTACCACCTGTTGAAATCTCTACTTTAGATATTTCATTACCTGATCCCAAATCAATCCCAATCAAATAGGAGGGTAAGCTACTTCCACTTATGTTTAAATCAAGATTGTCCAACACATACAGCGTATCTTGTACAATACACAAACCTCCTGCATAATGCAAACCATCGAAAAAAGTTTCTAATATATTACCTTCCTTATCAAGCTTTAAGATGTAACCATCACCATCAGCCCAGTTTGAAACATAATAATTTTCGGTTTCTGAATTGTATTTGATATCAATGGGATAGTTCAGCTCTTCTTGTGCAAAAGTTAAAGTTGGCAACAAGAAAGCTATTAAAAGGTAGGAAAAGATTTTCATAACTTATTTTTTTACAAAGTTAAATAACTATTTTTAATACACTTTATTCTTAATAAATATGTTATTAAAGATTTTTCCATTGAGAGCATTTGTAACAAAGAATTTTGTTAATTTGATAAGTGTAAGTTCCTAATTTTACATCAAATTACAAACAGATGAAAATGTTATTTTCTCGTATTTCAATTTTGTTGATACTTTCTATTTTAGTTAAAACAATCTCTTTTGGTCAGATTTTGAATAAACCAAACCGGTCATCATACAAAATAAAGTCAGAAACCAAATTAGAAAACAACTTGATTTACAATAATCAAAATGTAGATGGTTTAAGAAATTATCAACTATCCAATAAATTTTATAAACCACTTAACAATAGTTTAAAATTGGATGATATAGATACATTAAATTTTCCTTTAGTTGGAACATATTCCATTTATTCTGCTGATGGTGGAGGTTATGTTACTGGTAACAATGCTTATGGAGATCTGGCGAAAGCAAACAAATTTGTAATTCCTCAAGCGTGTGAGCTTACAGGAATATTATTTGATTTTTATAAAGCCACTGGAGGTCCTGAAAATATTGAAATTGCAGTTTGGGATAATAGCGGACCAGTAAATGCTCCAGGTGAAATTATTGGAAGTGCAACAGTCCAACTGAGTTCTATACAAAGTGATATTAGCAACAACCAAATGACATTTGTTGGATTTGATGAGCCGATAATCATAACAACATCTTTTTATGCAGGGATGATTTTACCAACTTCCCCAGGTGATACATTAGTTGTGTGGTCAAATACTGATGGTGATATAACTCCTGGTACAGCTTGGGAGCAATGGAATGATAACTCCTG
>DAOVYU010000300.1 GCA_030635465.1 Bacteroidales bacterium
AAAATTGTGATTTTAATGTGTATGAAGGAATTAATTTGGAGGGTAGAGTAGAAGTGGTCATTTATAATGGAAATATCTTAAAAAACCCCAAAGGTTTTTGAAACTTTCGGTGTTTAATTTCGAAGGCAAGACCTAACAGGTTTCAAAAACCTGTTAGGTCTATATAAAAAACTATTTAAGCTTTCGCAATTTATTCGTATTCACCAGTTTTTCAAGAATTTTATCAGGTTTTTCGAATCTATTATTCATAATCATTGAAGCAATAATATATGGTTTGTAACCAGCTTCTTTATAAGTTTCAATTCTGTATTTTTCAAAAACACTTGCTTCTACTTCACCTTCCTTGCATGAAACTCCAGATATATCTGCCGGCAAACAATGCATATAAAGCGCTTCTCCATTTTTAGTAAGTTTCATTTTCTCCCCGGTACATTCCCAGTTTTTATAATTTGCATTTTGAGCAAGACATTTTTGCTCTAGCTTCTCAAGACCTGTTTTGTCATTAATATTTAATAATTCAGTTCTGGTTTTCATAACTTCAAAAGGAGCCCAGCTTTTTGGATATACAATATATGCATTTGTAAATGCTTCTTCCATACTATTAACCACTTTGAATGATCCGCCACTTTCTTTTGCCTGGATGTGTGCATTATCAATAATTTCCGGAATTAATCCATAACCTTCAGGATAGGCTAATTCTATTTCCATTCCGAACCTTGTCATTAATCCAATTATTCCTTGAGGTACCGAAAGAGGTTTACCATAACTAGGGGAATAAGCCCATGTCATTGCGATTTTTTTTCCTTTTAAGTTTTCTAATCCCCCAAAATAATTTTTCAGGTGTAAAAGATCTGCCATTGATTGTGTTGGGTGATCAATATCACATTGTAAGTTAACAATTCCCGGCCTTGTTGGTAATACACTTTTCTTAAATCCTTCATCTAATGCTTCTCCAACTTCTCTCATATATGCATTTCCTGCACCCAGATACATATCGTCTCTAATTCCAATTATATCGCTTAAAAAAGAGATCATATTTGCTGTTTCACGAACTGTTTCCCCATGAGCAATTTGAGATTTTTCTTCATCAAGAGCCTGAACTTCAAGACCTAAAAGATTAGCTGCTGATGCAAAGGAGAATCGTGTTCTGGTTGATTTGTCTCTAAAAAGTGAAATTGCTAAACCAGAATCAAATACCTTTGTCGAAATATTATTATCTCGTAAATACTTAAGTGATTCAGCAACAAGTAATATTTGCTTTAATTCATCATGTGACTTCTCCCAGGTTAAGAGAAAATCTGTGTTATATAAGTTTGTACTTAATTGCTTAATTTCATTTATTATTTCTGATATATCTTTCATAATTTGTTTAGTTGTTTTAATTCCTTTAATATAACCTACGAGGTGGGGTGTTAACTTTACAAAAAATAACCTGTAAATTGCTTAGCACTTTTGAAGTGCTTAGCAACTTTCAGGACAAATTGGGGTGAGTAAAAAATTATAAATTCTCACAAAGTTAACAGGCCACCTACGAGGTTCTTGAACCTCGTAGGTTGTTAAATATAATAGTTAAACTATTTTATATTTTCTGCCAGCTTATAAGCAAAAGATGCATAAAATGCTGAAGCGACTCTTAGATCTTCTATTGGCACTTTTTCATTAGGTGCGTGTGCTAAAACTTCGTTACCAGGGCCAAATCCAATAATCGGAATATTATAAAAGCCATTTATGGTAACTCCATTAGTTGAGAAAGTCCATTTATCAATCTTTGGCTTATTACCATATAATGATTTAAAAGCATTAACGCCTACCTGAACTATTTCATGATCTTCCGGCATTTTCCAGGTTGGATAATATTTTTCCATTCCATATTTTTTACCTGTATATGAAGTTTCTTCATAATTTAAAACTTCAACTTTTGCATCTATGCCTTTTATCAATTCTTCAATTTCAGCAACAGCAGATTCTTTAGTTTCACCCCATGTTAATCTCCTGTCAAGGTGTAAATGAGCATAATCTGCAACGGCACAAAGTGAAGGGCTTCCGGATTTAAATTCTGAAATAGTAACACTTCCTTTGCCTAAAAACTCATCAAAAGCCAGTCTATTATTAAGCTTTTCAATTTCGAGAGCAACTTTTGAAGCCATATATATTGCATTTTTCCCTCTTTCAGGGGCTGAACCATGTGATGACACTCCTTTAAACGAAACTCTTATTTCCATTCTTCCTCTGTGTCCTCTGTAAATATTCAAATTAGTAGGCTCTGTACTTATGGCATAATCAGGTTTTATTTTTTCTTCTTCAACAATATATTTCCAGCATAATCCATCACAATCTTCTTCCATTACACTTCCAACAAAATAAATTGTTAAATCTTTATCAAATCCAAGTTCTTTTAAAATTTTACCTGAAGTAACAAAGGCTGCAGCGCCTCCTTCCTGGTCAACTGTACCACGTCCATGAACAAAACCATCTTTTATTTCTCCTGAAAGCGGATCAAACTCCCAGTTATCCATATTACCAAAATCTACGGTATCCATATGAGCATCAATAGCAAGAATCTTTTTACCATTCCCAATTCTTCCTAATACATTTCCAAGTCCATCAATTTTTACTTCATCAAAACCGGCTTCAATCATTTGACGTTTTAATTCAAGTTGAACTTCTTTCTCTTCCAGGCTAACAGATTTGATTTGTACCAGTTTGGATAGGTTTTCTGCAGTTTTGTTTTTGTATTTTTCTGATAAATCAGCTATTTGTTTATATATATTATTCATTTAGTACTGTTTTTTATGAAGGGGCATCAAAAATACAAAAAAAATGGCATGAAAATTGGAACTTGTTAACATGCTAAATATTATTATTAAAATGCAACTATTACTTGAAATTATTTACTTTAACTTTGGGAAGTGATTTTATAAACAAAATGTCGTATTTTGAATATTATTTTTTAATTTAGAGCAGTTGTAAACTTTTAAAAATTTATCTTATGAAGAAAATATTACTAGTTGGAATTATTACGGTATTTCTTTTAAATGCCAAAATGTACGCAGGAAACTCTGATTTATTTACATACAATCAGGAAGCTATTGAAGCGGAATTTGCTCAATTAAATGCTTTAGAAACTTATGTAAATACTTACGATGTAACCTGGAGTGAATTAAAAGCAAGCAATACTATGATTTTGACTGAATTACATTTTGATAATGTAGAAATGTCAAAACCAGTGGGCATGATGTTTGGAATTGATGATATTAATTGGACTTCTTATGCTTGGGGTCTTTGTTGTTGGCCGGTTGGAATATTTACAGTTTTGCTTGATGATGATGAAGGTAATGATTCAAAAATTTCATATTTCATTGGTGTTGGTACCTTTCTAATAATGGGTGGCGGCGGATATGGAGCCTTTGGATTTTAATT
>DAOVYU010000055.1 GCA_030635465.1 Bacteroidales bacterium
CTGTATTTGAAATTTGAGTCCCGGTATAATCAAATGACATTAATTGTGTATCATCTTCACGCTCATCCATAGGTAAGGTTGGAAAACGAATGTCGTAGCCATATGATTGTTCATAATTAAATACAAGTAAGTGGTTTGTTGCCGGACGAATTCCAATTTTTCCACGATAATTGTATTTCGAGAATTCAGATTTTACTTCATTATCATTCCCATCTTTATAATTGCCATAATCTTTAAAACCACCTGATAAGTTGAAAAACAGAAACTTATTACCTCCATTAACAGCCACCTGACTTTTAAACCCATTCCAGTTACTTTCATAACCCGTGATGGCCTGAACATGGATATGAGCTGTATCAGTTGTTTGATGGGAAATTGTTTTCATGTTGATCACACCTCCAAAAGAAGGTCCGTATCTCAAAGCATAGGGCCCCTTAAAAATCTCAATGGATTCCAGTTCTTCAATTTCAAGGTGACCTGATGCAGGATCCATCCGGTTAGGGCAACCTCCTTCAATTTTTAATCCGTTATCTACCTGAACGTTAAGCTGACTGTACTTAAATCCCCTTACAACCGGGTCTAATTGCGTACCTCCTTTTCTTACGCCGCTTATATTATTGGATGACCTCAAAAAATCACCTACATCATGAGCAGCATTTTCCTCTATTTGCTTTTTGATAACTTTTGTTTCTATATAAGGCAATTTGCTAATTATTAAATTCTTATCCGTTTCTCCTTCGATGATTATCTCATCCAGGTTTTGTGGACTGGGATTTAATTTGATCACCAGTTTTTTATGCTCACCTTGATTTAAATTGACTAGTGTAGAATAATCTTCATACCCAATATGTTTAACCATTAACGTATAGTTATTATCGGATAGTTTTGATAATTTGAAATTCCCGTTAGTGTCGGTAAAACAATTTATTTCCACTTCAGATAAATAAATTTCAGCATTTTCAATCGGATAATCATTTAGTGAATTGGTAACATTTCCAGAGATGGACGATGTGCTTTGTGCTTGAATACCAATAGTGTAGATTGTAAATACGATGAATAATACCCCTTGTTTCATAATAAATATTAACGTTAATGTTTATTTTGAACATAAGTTCAAAACAAAATTATACATAATTTGTATCCTTTTGGAACAAATGGTGTATAAAACGTTAATAATAATTTTCAAAGGAAATAGTTATGTTAAGAATTTTACGAAGACTTTTTTTAGCCACCGCCATAATTTTAACAATATCTGTTGTAACAATGGCAGATCAACCGCCTGATCCAGGAACAGGAGGACCGGGTAGTGGAGACTTACCTGTAGGAGGTGGAAGCCCAATTGGTGGAGGATTAATAATGTTGCTCTCTTTTGGAGCCGCTTATGGATTAAAAAAGGTCTATGATATAAAGAAAATACATTTAAACGAATAATTTTAAGTTTGACATCCATTTTGTAAAAAGGTTTTCTTGTATAAGGGAAACCTTTTTCAGTTTGTAGTCCATCCCTCTGTATTTATCTTCTATAATTTAACACTTGTTTTCTTTTCGAATAAATGATATTAATTTTATGTAAAGATTTGATTTTACCTATATAATATTGAGATTATCAGTATTTTTGCAGCTCCACAACTTTTAACAAAAAATTTACGTCTGGAAAATGAGCTACATCAAATTTGATAAGCAACAATTGGTAAATCTTGAATATTCCCTTCAGAAGGAATTATTACGTTCGAATAGGGCTGGATCATATTCCAGCACTACAATAACCGGTTGCAATACACGTAAGTATCATGGATTATTGGTAAGCTTACAACCCAAAATAGACAATCAACATCATGTATTACTTTCTTCGTTTGATGAAACTGTGATCCAGCACGAGACCGAATTTAACCTTGGAATCCACAAATATGAGGATGATGTATATGAGCCGGGTGGTCATAAATATATCAGGGATTTTGAATCTGAACCTATTCCTAAACTAACCTACAGGGTTGGAGGTGTTGTTTTAAGTAAAGAAAGGGTTTTTGGAGCAAACGACGACCGCATATTGATTAAATATACACTTGAAGAAGCAAATTCACCAACCAAATTAAGATTTAAACCCTATTGCGCATTTCGCAGTGTACATGATTTGAGTAGGGCCAACGATGATATTGATACATCTTTTATAAGGGTTCAAAATGGGGTTCAGGTCAGACTTTATGAGCATTATTCTCCGCTTTTTATGCAGTTTTCGAAAAAAGTTAATTATATCCATAACCCTAACTGGTATTATGGCATTGAATATTCAAAGGAGAAGACAAGAGGTTACGATTATAAAGAAGATTTATTTGTTCCGGGGTATTTTGAAATATCTATAAAACAAGGAGAGAGCTTTATTTTTTCTGCAGGACTGGAAGAAGTATCACCTGCAAAACTTAAATCAATATTTGAGAAAGAGAGGCAGGTGAGAATACCCAGAGATAGTTTTGAAAATTGCCTGATCAATACCGCACAACAATTTTTTGTCCAGAAGAAAGATAAAATAGATTTAATTGCGGGTTATCATTGGTTCAACATTAGTGGGAGAGATACTTTTATTTCATTGCCAGGATTGTCGCTTACTCAAAATGATCAGGAAGCCTTTTTATCTGTTGTTGATTCATTGATAAAAAGAATGGATGGGCCTTTTTTCCCAAGTAACAGAATTGGAAGTGATTTTATATATGAAGCTGTTGATGGCCCTCTTTGGTTTTTCTGGGCATTACAACAGTATATTTTATTTACTGGAGATGAAAGTTTAATCTGGAAGAAGTATCAAAAGATCATGTTAAAGATCTTAAATGCATTTTACAAGGGAACGTCTTATAATATTCATGTACAAGAAAATGGTTTATTATATGCCGGCTTTGAAAATGATGCGCTCACATGGATGAATGTTAAAATGAATGATGTTCCTGTTATAAATCGGAATGGATTAGCAGTTGAGGTAAACGCACTTTGGTACAATGCCATTCGGTTCTATTCCGAGCTTGGGAAAAGTAACAAAGAAACCAGCGGTTTGAAAAAATGGAATGATCTGGCTCAAAAAATAGAAGGATCATTTATGGATACATTCTGGGATGAAGAAAAGGGATATATGGCAGATGTTGTAAGGGGAGAGATGAAAGATTTTTCTGTACGACCAAACCAGGTATTTGCTTGCTCATTACCCTATTGTATACCAGATGAAGGGAAGATACATCGTTTACTTCAAGTAGTAGAAAGTGAATTGTTAACACCTCGTGGAATAAGAACCCTATCTCCCAAAAATTTAGATTATAAAGGAATTTATAAGGGTGATATTTTCGCACGTGATAGTGCATATCATCAGGGATCTGCATTCCCATGGTTATTGGGTCACTTCGCACAAGCTTATTTAGAGATTCATGGCAAGAGCGGATTGGGACTCATTCAAAAAATCTATTCAAATTTTGAGGAAGAAATGACTGAAGCAGGAATAGGAACCATTTCTGAATTATATTATGGTGATCCGCCATACAAGGGTAAAGGAGCAATTTCGCAAGCCTGGAGTGTGGCAGAATTGTTAAGAATTAATCATTTAATAAAACAGTACGAGCAAAATACCAATCAGAGCTAATGAAAGTATTAATGTTTGGGTGGGAATTTCCGCCACATATCACAGGAGGGTTAGGAACAGCCTGTTATGGAATGACAAAAGGATTGTTGAAGCAAGGTGCTGAAGTTTTGTTTGTTGTTCCTAAAGCATATGGTGATGAAGACCAGCAAGCTGTTCGAGTGATCAATGCAAGCGATGTTTCGGTAGACATTCAGGATACTGAATTCAAAGAATTTGCGAAAAATTTCACTTACCTCGAAATCGGCTCTAACCTTGTTCCATATCTTGATCCGGAGGAGTTCGAAAAGATAATCAATGAAACCAAAACTGAAAAAGAGCAACGTAAAAAATCTATTTACGCTAAAAAATATGAGTTTTCTGGTAAGTATGGAGTTGACCTGATGGAGGAAGTTTCGAGGTTTGCCCTGGTTGCAGGAACAATTGCGGCTCAATATGATTTTGATGTGATCCATGCACATGACTGGCATACTTATTATGCAGGAATAGCTGCACAAAAAGTCAGCGGTAAACCATTGGTTTGCCATATCCACGCTACTGAGTTTGACAGGACTGGTGAGGATGTGAATACCATTGTTTTTGATATTGAAAAAACAGGTATGATGGCTGCTGATCGTGTAATTGCCGTAAGCAATCTCACTCGTAATACAGTGATTAACAGGCATGGAATAAATCCAGACAAAGTTTTTACTGTACACAATGCAATCGAACCTGTTGAGAAACCGGAATCAGTGAATATTAAAAAGGTTTTAAATGAAAAGGTGGTTACTTTTCTGGGTCGGATTACATTTCAGAAGGGTCCGGAATATTTTATTGAAGTTGCACATAAAATTTTGCAAAGAGACCGTAATGTCCGTTTTGTGATGGCGGGCTCAGGTGATATGTTAAATAAAATGATCAAGCGTGTGGCAAAACTGAAGATTGCAGACCGTTTTCATTTTACTGGATTTTTAAAAGGGGAGGCGGTGGATCGTATGTTTGCTTTGAGTAACGTATTTGTAATGCCTTCTGTATCCGAACCATTTGGCTTAGTGCCTTTGGAAGCCATGAGGACCAATGTTCCTGTAATAGTATCCAAACAGTCAGGTGTGGCAGAGATTTTAAAGTATGCCATTAAAGTTGATTTTTGGGATGTGGATGGAATGGCCGACGCCATTTGGGGCTTAATAAAATATGATGCTGTTTCAAAAATATTTATTGAATACGGCAAAGCAGAGGTGGATAGCCTAAAATGGGAATTTGCTGCTGTAAAGATCATGGACGTTTATAGGAATGCAGTAAACCATTAATAAATATAAAGATTAGAGTTTTTAGAATTTAAAAGATATGAGATCAATTTGTTTTTATTTTCAGGTACATCAGCCTTTCAGGCTTAAAACTTACCGCTTTTTTGATATGGGTGTAGATCATCATTATTATGATGAGTTTCAAAACAGGACTATTGTACAAAGGATAGCAGAAAAATGCTATATCCCTGCCAATAAGGTGTTACTCGGACTGATCAAAAAGCATGGAAAGTCGTTTAATGTTGCTTTTTCCATCTCGGGTCTGGCATTGGAACAATTTGAAAAATATGCTCCGCAAGTAATCGATAGTTTTAAAACCCTGGCTGCCTCAGGCAATGTAGAGTTCTTAACTGAAACTTATGCTCATTCCCTTGCTTCAATGGCAAGTAAAGAAGAATTTAAGAGGCAGGTTGAATTGCACAGTAAAAAAATTGAAGAATTATTCGGACAAAAACCAGTAACATTCCGAAATACTGAGTTAATTTATTCGGATGAAATTGGTGAACAGGTTGCAGAAATGGGGTACGATACCATCCTGACTGAAGGTGCCAAACACGTTTTAGGCTGGAAGAGTCCCAATTATTTATATCATCATCCTACTAATCCACAAGTAAAAGTAATGCTCAAAAACTATCGTTTAAGTGATGATATTGCATTTCGTTTTTCTGATCAGGGATGGAGCGAATGGCCATTAACTGTGGATAAATTCACAAAATGGCTAAAAGACATTGATAAAAAGCAAAACCTGGTAAACTTGTTTATGGATTATGAAACATTTGGTGAGCATCAGTGGAAAGACACGGGGATATTTGATTTTTTAAAAGCACTACCGGGAAAAGTTCTATCAAAAACTGATTTCGTTTTTTCAAAACCGAAAGATGTTGTCAGAGAATTGGAAGCTGTGAATGCAGTAAATATTCCCAATCCAATTTCATGGGCTGATGAAGAAAGGGATTTAACTGCCTGGCTGGGAAATGATATGCAGGATGAAGCTTTTGAAAAGCTTTATTCAATAGAAGAAAAGGTTAGATCATGTAATGATGAAGAAATCCTTATGAACTGGAATTACTTGCAAGCCAGTGATCATTTTTATTATATGTGTACCAAATGGTTTTCGGATGGTGATGTACATCGTTATTTTAATCCATATCCTTCACCTTATGAAGCCTTCATCAATTATATGAATGTACTTTCTGATTTTATGATACAGGTAGATGAAAAATCTAAACCCATTGATTTTGATTCAATTAAAGATAAGGCAAAAGACTTTGCGGATGCTGCTTCAGAAAAAGCCAAAGGTGCTGGCAAAAAGGCAAAAAATAAAGCAGAAGAAAAGTGGGACGATGTAAAAGGTTATTCCCTGGATGACATTGCAAAATTATCCAATGAAAAAATTAAAAAATTGATTCAGAAGGTGGATATGGAGGAGCTTAGCCATGTTATGAAAGATGCTACTGATGAAGTTCGGAATAAGATCATCCCAAACTTGACAAAGACTGCTAAAAACCAATATGATAAGCTGGAGGAAGAGATCAGAAAAGTTAAAAAATCAGATCTTAAAGAATACAAAGACAAAATCGAAAAGGAGCTAAAAAATCTTTGGAAGAAATAGAATATATTTAGGTTTAAGCCATAGTTAATATTTAAAAACCTACCCTTACAAGCCTCAAGGATTGTAAAATATTAATATCTTACCGCAAATTATTCAGTTATTATACTTTGTTAAAATGAGTAAAGTAAAGAAAAGCACCGGGATTTTTCAAAGGATGTTGAATAGGACAG
>DAOVYU010000362.1 GCA_030635465.1 Bacteroidales bacterium
AAACCATTAATTGCTACTCTCATTTTACACCTCCTTTCTTATCAATATTATCATAAGCGATTATCAATTCTTTTATTCTGGCAGCCATTGCAAAAGCACTATGGTACCAGGTAAGTGTTTTTACCATTCTTCCAGGTGATAGCATTGTTGCTTTTTTATCAAAAACAACAGAATGACTGTTGTTAATAACATCAGTAGAAACAATTGGATCATCCACAACTTCAATAATATTTGGTAATTCTTTAGCTGCTTTATCCATTGCTTTGTTAATGTCTTTCACAGAAACTCCTTTTGGTAACACAGTTGTTAAATCCAATAGTGAACCATTGGGCACAGGAACATTCATTGCAGTTCCTTCAACTTTACCTACTAATTCTGGCATGATAGATTCAATCCATTTTGCTGCAACTGTATCAATTGGAATGATATTTTCAGCTGCTGAACGACTTCTTCTATAATCTGTACCTGCTTTATCTCTCAAAGGTTGATCAGAAGTATAAGAATGCACAGAGGAAAACATGGCATAATCCAATCCAAAATTTTCGGATATGATTTTTAACATAAGTGCTGTTGCATTTGTTGTTGCTGATCCTGCAGAAACCAGTTTATCAGATGATTTGATCGTATGATCGTTTACACCCTGAATAACTACCCTATCAATAAATTCTGTTGGAACAGAAGTTAACATCACACGCTTTGCACCAGCATCATAATGTTTTTGCATGTCTTCTTTCGATCGGTATTTCCAGGTTCCGTCAACCACAATGTCAACATCAAACATATCCCATGGAACTTTTCCGGGTTCGCCACCGCCAATAAATCTTGCTTTACCTTTTGAAGATACCAGGAAATTTCCTTCCAGTCTTGGTGTGAATTTTCCTTTGGTCTCCGCACTAATTAAATAAGTTAATATTTCTGGTCGTCCAATATCTGATATGGCAACTACTTCGATCCGGTCATCTTCCAAACACATCCGATAGATATGTCTTGGAATTTCACCAAATCCTTTTAATCCTAATCTAATTTTACGCATTTTCGTTTTTTTTATTCTGTAAAATACTTAGTGAAATTATAACTTTTGGTTATCGTTTAATCAACGATAATATGATTATAAAATTATAAATAAGCTGGCAAAAGTAGAAAATTTGACGGAAATGAAAGTTAATAAATTATTAACATTATTTAATGATTAACTTTTCTGTAAATATGTCGTCTTCAATTTTTACTTTCAAAAAGTAGATACCTTTGATAATCTCTGCAATATCAATTAATTCTCCAGTGTTTGCTTGTTTCTCCAATACTTTTTCACCTTTTGCTGTATAGATATCAAATCTGATATTATCAAAATCACCCTCTGGTAAGGTTAAAATAATATAATCTTGAGCAGGGTTCGGGTAAACTTTTAAAAGTGAATTATTTAAAAAATGATTATCTGTATTGGTTAAGCTGAAATAAAAAGCATGTTCTTCTGAAAATTCTGATGCACCATAAGTATTATCGATTGTTTGAACGCTCCAGTAATAAGTAGTCCCCTCTTCTAATCCTTTTATTTTCCATAAATTTGATTGACTAACATTACCAAATTCATTTATTTTTCTATATCCATTTTCTTCATGTGCCATGGGAGATAGGCTGTTGCATTCAAGTGGATTAGTGCCAATTCGGATGTTATAATACAAACCGTCTTGTGGTGTTTGCAGATCATATGCTTTGTCCCAGTTTAGAATTACTGCTTCATTCTCAAAGTAAACCGATAAATTTTGAGGTGCATCAGGCAATAAGTTTGGAAGGCTAAAGTCATTTCTATAAATCTTTGTAAAACGACTGCCACTATAATTTACACCAGAAAGCAAAATATCCAGGTCTGTATCGTTATCATAATCTCCCCATGCCACAGAACTCCTTTCTGCGTTTGTTAATCCAGCTGTCATATCATTAAAATAATCATTACCTATATTTTCGAAAACAGCTGTAGCAAAAATGCCACATCCTGCTAATTTTCCTGAGATTAAAACATCCAAATCGCCATCATTCTCAACATCGCCCCAGGTGGCATTTCCCATTGCTACTGGAGGTAGACCAGCATATATATTTGTAAAAATATGATTGCCATCATTTCGGTAAATGTTTGCATCCGGTTCAATATAGTCGTTAAATCCCATGATTAAAATATCCAGGTCGCCATCACTATCGTAATCGCCCCATTCAATTGAGCCGGCACTCAATCCCATATTTACAAGTTCCATTTCTTCAAACTGGCCATTGTTATTGGTATAAAAATAACATTTCATACCTGCACCAGTATCACCAGTCAAAAGTAAATCCATGTCACCATCATTGTCATAATCGCCCCAGGAGGAACGTCCACCACTCATCATGAAAAATTCTTGCTCAGTATCTACAAAACTATCATTCCCTGCATTACGGTATAATTTTGAAATCCAATTACCTGTTATAAAAACATCCAAATCACCGTCATTATCATAATCACTCCAGGTTGCGGAGCTGTATGCCCCAAAATAATCCATATCAGGATTTATATCTGTAAAAGTGCTTGATTCATTCTTATATATGAATGTGTGGTTTTCTTCATTATTTCCTGTAGCTAATAAATCAAGGTCACCATCATTATCATAATCACCCCATCTTACCCAACCATTTTTTAAGCCTTCAAATTCAATATTAGAATCTGTAAAAATACCATTATCATTATTGTAGAGTTTTGTAACGCTTGCTCCACTTGAAGTTTCTCCACAAATCAGTGGATCTAAATCCATATCATTGTCGTAATCGCCCCAAGTAACAGAGCTATTTGATACATTAGCTAATCCTGCGTTAATATCAATAAAAGACTGGGCAGATATAAAAGCAGAAGTTAATAAAGTAATAAAGACAATTCCAATAACTATGAAAAGGGAATGTAT
>DAOVYU010000024.1 GCA_030635465.1 Bacteroidales bacterium
ACTGTTCCAGCAATTAGAACTAGGTAAAATCTCTTCGTCTCAGTTTAGAGATAGTATTAGGGAATTGACACATTTAAAGATTTCAAATATAGAACTAGATGAAGCATGGAATCAAATAATTGGAGAATATCCTAATGAACGAATAGACTTGCTAAATAATTTAAGAAAGAACTACAGGCTTTTTCTATTAAGTAATACCAATAGTATTCATTACGACTATTACATTCCTAAATTTGAAAGTGAATATGGATATCCATTTAAATCCTTATTTGAAAAAACCTATTGGTCGTTTAAATTTGGAAAACGTAAGCCTGACCTGGACTCTTACACTCAATTGATTGAAGAAAATCATTTGGTGCCAGATGAAACACTATTTATTGATGATTCTAAACAAAATATTGAGGCTGCTCTTAAGGTGGGACTAAAAGCGGTTTATTTAGACAATGAGTTAGATCTCACTGAAATTTTTAGTGAAGGGAAATTAGATCAAACTTTTTTATTCAAACAGAGTAGAAGTCAAGATTAAATTAGATTTTTTTATACTATAAGAATTTCTAATTTTGCTGCGAAATTGCATTATTTATGTTTGAATTTTTACCTTACCTGAAAGAAAAACCCTATGTAATCAAAGGATTGATCCTCATTCTGCTGATAGCAGTTTCATTATTATTAACCATGGTTTTGGGGATTGTAATTGCGCTCCCATTTTTTGGAATTGGTATTTTAGAACATTTTAAAGAGTTGAATGATTATAGCAGTGAGGCCACTATCCATTTTTTGAAATATTTTCAAGTAGTGAACCAAATTGGGTTTTTTATACTCCCTGCGATATTCTATGCATACCTCGAAAATAGAAAACCTGTAAACTATCTAAAACTAAATACTAAACTCAGTATTACAAATCTTATTACAGCATCTATTCTTATAATAGTTGCAATTCCTGCAATTAACTGGTTGGTTGAGATAAATGAGGGGATGAAACTTCCTGAATTTCTAAATGGCCTTGAAAGCTGGATGAGGGAGAGTGAAAACAAGACCAATCAATTGACTGAGGCTTTTTTAAATGTTACAACTCCTACCGGCCTTGCAGTTAACTTATTAATTATTGCTTTACTTGCAGCAGTAGGTGAGGAGCTGCTGTTCCGGGGTGTAATATTGCAATTGTTTGTTGAATGGTTTAAAAATAAACACCTGGCAATTGTAATGTCAGCTATTCTATTCAGTGCATTGCATCTTCAGTTTTATGGATTTATACCACGAATGGTTTTGGGGATTTTGTTTGGCTATATATTTATCTGGTCAGGATCATTGTGGCTTCCAATCGTCTTACATTTTATTTTTAATGGAATAACTGTGATTGCAGCTTATTTGTACCACAAAGGATCAATTCAAACTGATGTGGAATCTTTTGGTGTTTCAGATAATGTATTTTTGGTCATATCCAGTTTTCTTTTAATGATCCTATTATTATTCTTGATTTACAGGAAAGGCAGATCAAAACCTGCAAATTTATAATTCAATTAATTAAATCACACAATTGATATTCAGAAAACAAAAAAGGGATTGTTTTTAAACAATCCCTTTTCTTAACTATGAATAGATTTTATTTTTTAGCGATCGTTTTTTTTGCAGTAGAGTAATTGATCTTAAATGCACCAACTTCACGAAGCTCCTGTTTCACATCTGTAACTATTCCCATTCGGGTTTCTTTATTTACTTTTAATGAAATAGTGATTAATTTTTTTTCAGCTTCATCACGTTGAGATCTGCCAAGTTCAACAAACTCCCTAACATCTTTAATGTCAGTTGCAAACTGATCATTCAACTGGATCCGTGATTCGGTTCCCATGGCTTTTCTTAGTGGAGGCCCAATATAAATAAAATCTACCAACGACTTTTTCTCCAGTTTCTGAACCTCAGTTGCTTGTGGTGGTGTTACTCGAACGAGTAATGTTGCTTCTCTCATAGTTGTTGTTACCATAAAAAAGAACAATAACATAAAAATGATATCGGGTAAAGAAGCTGTTGATATTTCAGGTGTCCCTTTTCCACCCTTTTTTTTAAATTTTGCCATATTAATGTCCTCCTATATCTTCAGGTTCGGCCTCTGAAACAGCAACAGGCACTGCTTTCTGAATTGCTTTAATTTTATCCCGATCGGTTAACTGCTTAAACCTCATCCCGAAAAAATCGCTAGATAGCTCATCTCGAAGCTCTCGGATAGCTGCAGCTAGTTCATTTTGAACCTGTATATACATATTGTAAGAAGTTCCCCTGTCATTTTTCATGGAAATAATTCCTTTTGTAATATAGATTTTGCCACCTAACAAAGGAATGTCAACCTCCTTTTTTTCTGGCATATCATCAGGTCTGAACTCATTGTTTAAATCTCCATTTTGAAGAAATTCTTTGGCCATAATCTTCAACATGCTGATATCACCAGGTTTCCCATTTAAAAGAAGCCTGTCGTTTTTGTTTACCAGTACTTTAAAGATATTCCTGTTATTAACTTTAGATGGCTCAACATCTTCAGTAGGTGGAGGAGGTAACTTTCTGGTAATACCTGTATCAACATCCATGGTAGTGGTTACCAGGAAGAAAATCAGGAGCAGGAAAGCAATATCTGCCATTGATCCTGCATTTATTTCATTTACGGGTCTTGCCATAATAACTCCTTTTATTTAAATAACCCTGAAACCCCTGAAAATATTATAGTAATCACTGCAATTCCACCAATGAAATAAGTAAAATATAGTGCAGCACCTACAATCTGTGAGGTTTCAGCTGTTGTTTTTAGGGTTTCAAGTTGAACTACATTAAAGTTGTTTGATGCAAGGGCATAACAAATAAAACCAATAACAACAAAACCAACCAATCCTATAAGCATTTTAATTGCATTTTTCGGATTTTGAATCATAAATAGTACAGGAAATAGAATAGTAAGGAATGCACATATAATCAATGCTACATAAGCCAACCTGATATAATTATCCAAAATACTATTCCCAACTAATCCATCCTCGCCTTTAGCTAGTACTACAATTTGAAATACTACAGCGAGTGCAATTAAAATAAGGGAAATTATTTTAAAAATATTGAGAATTTTTTTATCCATGATTATCTATTTTTTTAATGAAAATCTTGCAAGAATGTCAACAAAAGAAATGGAACTATCTTCCATATCATTTACCAGACTATCGATTTTAGCAACCAGGTAGTTGTAAAAAATCTGGAGAATAATAGCAACGATCAAACCAAATACTGTTGTTAACAAGGCCACTTTAATACCTCCTGCAACAATGGTTGGTGAAATATCACCTATTGCTTCAATATCATCAAATGCCTGGATCATACCAATTACAGTTCCCATAAATCCAAGCATAGGTGCCAGAGCAATAAATAATGCAATCCAGCTTAATCCTTTTTCCAAACGGCCCATCAAAACACCACCATAGGAAATAATGGATTTTTCAACTATATCTAAACCTTCATCATGCCTATCGAGTCCTTGCAGAAAAATTCCAGCAACCGGGCCTCGGGTATTTTTGCAAACCTCTTTAGCAGCCTCAACTCCACCATTTTCCAATGAAGTTTCAACTTTGTTTAGAAGTTTCTGAGTATTGGTTGTAGATAAGTTCAGATAAATGATTCTTTCAATGGACATAGCCAAACCCAGAATCAAACACAAAAGAACAATACCCATAAATCCTGGACTACCTTGAATGAATTTTTCTTTCAAAATCTGGTGAAATGATTTTGGTCCTTCAGCCTCTGGTTCTTCAACTACTGGAACCTCCTCTAATACAGCTTCTTCAGCTACGACTGTTGTATCAACAGCTTCTGCTACTGTATCATTTGTCACTTCATCCTGTGCAACAATTGCATTTGTAATCCCTATTGTTAGCATTCCTGCTAAAGTTAAAAAAGCAATTAATCTTTTCATAGTTAATGTTTATTGATTTGTAATTTATTAAACTTACAATTTTTATTTTATTGCCAAACTTTGCGGAGAGAGAGGGATTCGAACCCTCGGTACACTTTTGGCGTACACACGCTTTCCAGGCGTGCACCTTAAGCCACTCGGTCACCTCTCCTTTCTCTCGTTAAGTTATTGAGGCTCTAATATTCTTTAAAAAAGTGGTGGCTAAAGTACAAAAAAATTCATTTAAAAAATATCTGAACATATTTTTTTGCTTATTCTATTGACATTTCCCCAGTGATTGAGCTATTCAACATTTCCCTAACTTTTTCAGTATCCCTAAATGTACCGAGAACATACATCAGTTTAGTGACGGCTGCTTCGGTGGTTATATCCTTACCACTTATCACACCTATCTTTTTTAATTTAATACTAGTCTCATATTTTCCCATTTCTACTTTTCCTACCTGGCATTGCGTTACATTTAAAATGAGCTGTCCTTTTTTTATGGCTTTTTCCAGGAGATCTAAAAACCACGAATAATCCGGGGCATTTCCAGAGCCATATGTTTCCAGTATTACAGCTTTTAATCCTTTGCTGGATAAAATTGATTCAACTATACCTTTTGATATTCCAGGATACAATTTTAAAATAGCAATATTGCAATCGAGATTTCTGAAAACCTTCAGTTTTTTAAAATTGGGTTTATGAATGGCACTCCTTTTATACTCAATAGAAATACCAGCATCTGCCAAAGCAGGATAATTGGGTGAAATGAAAGCTTCAAAGTTTTGAGCATTGTATTTGATTGTTCTGTTTCCCCTGAATAATTGGTTTTCAAAATAAATGCAAACTTCGGGAACAATTGGGGTTTCATCTTCTTTAGCAGCAGCTATTTCAATAGCAGTTAGAATGTTTTCCCGTCCGTCTGTTCTGACCACCCCTAGAGGAAGTTGTGATCCTGTTAAGATAACTGGTTTATTAAGGTTTTGTAACATAAAACTTAATGCAGAAGCTGTATAAGCCATGGTATCAGATCCATGTAAAACCACAAAGCCATCATATAATTCATAATTTTTTTCAATAGTATCCGCAATTTGAACCCAATTTTCAGGATTCATATTGGAAGAGTCCATCAAAGGATCAAAACAATATGAGTCAATATCATAATTGAACAACTTTAAAGTTGGGATAATTTCAAACAGATTATCAAAATTGAATGGTTTTAGTACACCTGTATTATTGTCCATGACCATACCGATTGTACCACCGGTATAAAGAATGAGTATTGATGTTTTAGAATCCATAAATTATATGAATTTAAATAATTGTTTGGCATTTGAAGTGGTTATTTCTGCAATCTCCTCTAATGAAATATTTTTTATTTCTGCAATTTTCCTGGCTACAAGTCGTGTATAAGCACTTTCGTTTCGCTTACCTCTAAAAGGCATGGGTGTAAGAAATGGAGCATCTGTTTCGAGCAAAAGGTATTTTATATCAACTTTTTCCACAACTTTATCTAAGCTGGAATTTTTAAATGTAACTACACCTCCAATTCCTAACAAAAAATTCAGTTCAATTATTTTTTTTGCTTGTTCAATAGTTCCTGTAAAGCAATGAAATACACCTGTTAATTCAGGTGAAGTATATTTTTTTACAATTTCATAAACCTCATCAAATGAATCACGCATATGAATGACTATGGGTAACTGGTATTTTTTGGCAAGTTCAATTTGTTTGGTAAAGGCAATTTCCTGATCCTTTTGAAAGGTTTTATCCCAATAAAGATCGATACCAATTTCGCCAATAGCATAAAATTTTTCCTTTGCAAGCCAGAACTCAACCTGATCCAATTCTTCAAGATAGTTTTCATTCACAGAAGTAGGATGCAACCCCATCATCGGGAATCAGTTATTTGGAAATTGTTTGCTAAGCTTCAGCATATCATTAATTGAAGAACTATCAATGTTTGGCAGCAGCATAGCTTTCACATCCTGTTCCAGGGCTCGTTCTATCATTTCTCTCCTGTCATCATTAAATTCCTTCAGGTAAAGATGTGTATGGGTGTCTGTTAAAAACATGGTGCAAATGTATATTAATTACTGAATGATTGAATGATAGAATGATTGAATATTTGATTTTACCATTCTGTTTTAAGTAATAGTTGATAAAATTAAATTGGTTAAATTGGAAAGTGAATTGAACAGTTTTCCAACATTCCAATTACCCTTTCTTCCATTTTAATATTACTTTTGAGAAAAAATCAGGTTGAAGAAAATTTTAATCATAAGATTAAGCTCCATTGGTGACATAGTATTGACTACACCGATTATCAGATGTTTAAAAAACCAACTCCCTGATGCTTCGATCCATTACCTTACTAAAAAACAATTTCAACCAATATTGGAAGCTAATCCATTTATTGATAAAATATATACCATCAATGATAAAATCGCTGATGTATTGCCTGATTTAAAAAACGAATCCTACGATCATATAGTAGACCTACACAAAAATTTTCGATCTAAAGGAATAGTTTTTAATCTCAAAAAACCTACAACCTCATTTAACAAGATCAATATTAAAAAATGGTTGATCGTAAATTTGAAAATTAACCAATTGCCATCCATTCATATTGTTGATCGTTATTTCCAAGCTGTTAAAAAACTGGGTGTGAATAATGATGGTTTTGGACTGGATTATTTTATTCCTCAAAAAGATGAAGTTGATTTAAAAGATTTACCACAATTGTTTCAGGAGGGATATTTGGGTTGGGTAATTGGAGGTATGCATTTTACAAAGATCTTCCCCGAAGAAAAAATCGTTGAAATTTGCCGGAAAATTAACAAACCTATTATTTTACTTGGAGGGAAAAATGATTTTGAGAAGGGCGAAAGCATCAAAAAAAGTGGAGGAGAAAAAATATTCAATGCATGTGGAAAATATTCCATAAATCAATCAGCATCTTTGGTGAAGCAGGCTGATAAAATCATTACTAACGATACAGGAATGATGCATATAGCTGCTGCTTTCAAAAAGGAAATTATCAGCTTGTGGGGAAATACCATACCAGAATTTGGTATGTACCCCTATATGCCTGGAAATGAAAACAAATCCCATATCGTAGAAGTCAAAAATTTGTCCTGCCGTCCATGTAGCAAAATAGGTTTTGAAAAGTGCCCAAAAAAGCATTTTGATTGTATGGAGAAAATAGATGTTGAAAAGGTAAATCGGTTAATTGGTTAAATTGGTAAATTAGTCATTAGTAACTGGTCAATAGTTATTCGTTATTGAATATTGGGTCTTGGTTCTTATGCTTTGCTTTTTAAATTCTAATAAAAGGATTATTTACTTTTTCATACCCAATGGATGTTTCTGGGCCATGGCCACAGTAAACTGTAAAGTCATCTTCGAGGGTAAACAATTTTTCATGAATGCTTTTCATCAATATATCAAAATCACCTGTTGGGAAATCTGTTCGACCAATACTATCCCTGAACAAAACATCGCCTGTAATCACAAATTTCTGAGGAGAATTGATAAAACATACACTGCCGTCTGCATGACCCGGAGTATAAACTACTTTTAGTTCAGAATTACCAAATTTTATAACATCTCCATCTTCAAAATAAACCTCTGGAAGAATTGCCTTTTCAATATTAAAACCATAAACCCTTGCCTGTTCATCACCTCTGATAATAAATTGTAATCCTGCTTTATGAATTTCTGGTTTCAAATTATAGGTCTCCGCAATAAAATTGTTCCCAAGTATATGATCCACATGGCAATGGGTATATATTAATTTTACGACTTTTAAATCATTGGTATCAATAAAATAAGCCAGTTCATCTTTTTCCTGTTGCTCGTAACACCCAGGGTCAATAATTATCGCTTCTTTTGTTTCATCATAAAGCAAATAGGTGTTTTCGCCAAAGGCATTAAAAACAAATTTTTCTATCGTGATCATATTTTTTAGTTTCAGATGAATTACACAGGGCAAAAATAAACGAATTCATTTTAATTTTGTTAAACTGTAACTATTCATTTGTATAATCGTCGTATTTTTGATGATGGTTGAATAATCAGAAATTTCTGCATGACAGTAAACGAATACAATCAATGTGTAGATGATTTTGCGGATGGTGTGTACCGGTTTATCCTGAAAAATATCAAAGATGAGGATAATGCGCGTGACATTGTGCAGGATGCTTTTGCCAAAATGTGGGAAAAAGCAAAGGATATAACCTTTGAAAAATCAAAGTCATATCTGTTTACTTCGGCCTATCATACCATGATTGATTTTATTCGGAAACATAAAAAAATAGATCATGTGGAAGATATTTCAAGTTTTGAACAGGAACATGATTCAGGGTACTCTGACTTAAAAGAGGTTTTGGATGAAGCGGTTGCTCAGTTACCGGAGATTCAACGGTCAGTTTTACTGTTAAGGGACTATGAAGGTTATTCGTACAATGAAATTGGAGAGATCACAGAATTGAACGAATCACAAGTGAAAGTTTACATTTATCGTGCAAGGATATTTATGAAGAACTATTTAGTTAGCATGGATAAAGTAATTTGAAAAACTAGTCAATAAAAATGAATATAAACAGGAAAAATTACGAAGCATATTTTCTCGATTACCGGGAAAATAATCTGTCGACCGAACAGGTGGCGGAGCTGATGATTTTCCTGGAAGAAAATCCGGATCTAAAACCTGAGTTTGATTCATTTGAGAACATTGTATTACAACCTGAAAAGAATATCAGCTTTTCTAAAAAAGAAGCACTGAAAAAAACCACGGTTATCTCCACTAAAAATATAGATTCAGATAATTATGACGAAAAACTGGTAGCTATCCTGGAAGGTGATATTTCTGAAGAAGAAAGTGCAGAATTAAGTGAGTTCATGGAATTGAATCCCAAAGTAAAATTAGAATATAACTTATATCGATTCACATTTTTGAAGCCTGATACGAAAGTTTTTTATTCTGATAAGGAATCACTCAAAAAGAAAGGTTTATTTGTTCTTTACGGAACGCAAATAATTTATGGACTTTCAATTGCT
>DAOVYU010000170.1 GCA_030635465.1 Bacteroidales bacterium
ATATCGACGGATATCGGTTTGACCTTTCCAAAGGATTTACCCAAACAAATACCCTTGGAAATGTAGGTCAATGGGGTCAATATGATCAATCACGTATCGATATTCTTGCTGCTTATGCTGATACAGTTTGGTCTACTAACGAAAATGCATATGTAATCCTGGAGCATTTTGCTGATAATTCAGAAGAGAAAGTGCTGTCCAATGATTACGGAATGATGATCTGGGGTAATATGAATTATAATTATACAGAGGCTTCCATGGGTTGGACCAGTACTTCAAATTTAAATTGGGCATCCTATCAAGCCAGGGGATGGAATGATCCAAATCTGGTTGTATATATGGAAAGCCATGATGAAGAAAGGATGATGTATAAGAACATTACTTACGGAAATAGCAATAATACTAGCCACAATGTAAAGGATACAACCATAGCTTTAGAAAGGGTTCCTTTGGCAGCAGCATTCCACTTTTGTATTCCCGGACCAAAAATGATATGGCAGTTTGGTGAGCTTGGGTATGATTATTCAATTGATTATAATGGACGAACAGGAGAAAAACCAATACGTTGGGATTATTATGATGATTCCAGGCGTAAACTGGATTATAATTTGTTTGCTTCTATGATAAAATTAAAAACCAATTATCCAACGTTCAGAACAACAGATTATAATCTTAATGTTGCAGGTGCTTTGAAACAGATACAACTTAACCACAGTGAAATGAATGCAACAATTGTTGGTAATTTTAATGTGAATGAAAGTGCAATGAATGCTTCCTTTCAACATATTGGTATTTGGTACGACTATTTTTCAGGGGATTCAATTGAAATTGCATCTACCAGTCATAACCTTGATCTGGAACCAGGAGAATTCAGGATTTATACAGATGTAAAATTGGAAACTCCTGACATTGGCCTGGGAATATTTGATAAAAAAAATCAATCCTCCAATAGTAGTTTTATCTATCCAAATCCATCGGATGATCAATTCAATATAGCTTTTGATCTGACCACCGGATCAATCGTTTCAATTAATATTTATAACCTGAATGGTCAGATGGTTCGTTCATTGTATTCTGGTAAATTACCCGCTGGGAGCAAAACCATTGTTTGGGATGGTTTTAACGAGGTAGGAGTAAAAGTAAATAAAGGAATGTATTTGTCAGAATTGATCATAGATGGGTACAAAGAGGTTAATAAATTGATAGTAAAGTAGCAAATACAGATTTTGTCATTCCATCAAAAGCAATGGGTAGTTGAGAATATTCCCAATAAGATATACTATATTTTTAGATGAAATTTGCAGATGTAATTGGCCTTGATACAGTAAAGCAGAGATTGGTGAAAACTGTCAGGGACAGCAGGGTAAGTCATGCTCAATTATTTATCGGACCACAAGGAACAGGAAAATTACCAATGGCCCTGGCTTATGCTCAGTATATCAATTGTACAAATATACAGAACAATGATTCCTGTGGCGAATGCCCTTCTTGTATCAAATATGAAAAGCTGATACATCCGGATTTGCATTTCATTTATCCCACAGCTAAAACTAAATCGGTTGAAAAGCCTACAAGTAAAGATTTTATTCGTCAATGGAGGGAATTGATCGAAGAGAATAATGCATACATTGATCTTCCGTCCTGGTACGAGAAAATCGGAATTGAGCGCAAACAGGCCATTATCAATGCACGTGATTGTAATGATATAATAAAAACGCTGAGTTATAAATCATATGAAGCCGATTATAAAGTGATGATTATTTGGATGGTGGAAAAATTATTTCATGCTGCTGCTCCAAAAATCCTTAAAATATTGGAAGAGCCACCTGATAAAACCCTATTTATTCTCATATCCGATCATCAGGATCAAATCATTAATACCATTTTATCCCGAACACAAATTGTGAAATTCCCATTTATTGGAGAAGATGAACTAATTGAGGCCCTGGTAAAGGAAGGTTATGAACAAAGTCGAATTGCAGAAGCTGTAAAAATCTCAAAAGGAAGTTATGTCGGTGCTAAGACTATCATGAAAGAATCTGATGAAGTTGATATCAACAATACCTGGTTTACGAGATGGATGCGCTTGTGTTTTGGTGGACAGGTTACTGATACCATCGATTTTGTTGCTGAATTATCAAAATACAGCCGTGATAAACAAAAAGCTTTCCTTAACTATACATTACGAATGGTAAGGGAATCAATGTTGATGAATAATGATACAAGTAACCTGGTTCGATTAAATAAAACCGAATCTGATTTTATTGTTGGAAGCGGAACAAAACGTTTTTATCCTTATATCAATTCAAAAAATATTCAATCCATTACAGAAGAGCTTGAAAAATCGATTTATTATATTGAACGGAATGCAAATCCGAATATATTGTTTTTCGACCTGTCTCTTAAAATCGGCCGGTATTTGAAATCCTGATTTTTAAAGGTAAAATCAATAATTACATTGGTTTTGAACTACACAATTTATTTTATTAAATTTGACAACTATTTTGAACGAAATAATGGACGACAATAAACAAGATATAACCGAAAATCCCTTTTTTACACGTGGTTGTTGCGCAACACCAGGCATGTATAACTCAAATGAGATTTATAAGCCTTCTTGTGCAAAATTGGATAGCTATAACTGGCTGAATGATATCACCATTTCTGATAAAGATGCCAGCTCTGTTTTTGTAGAAGTTAGATTTAAAAACAGTAAAAAAGAATTCTTCAAGGTTTTCCAAAGCATGAAACTTGAAGAAGGTGATGTGGTGGCAGTAGAATCTTCTCCAGGTCATGATATTGGCATCGTGTGCCTTACAGGTGAAGCTGTAAAAATTCAAATGGAGAAAAAGAAATACAATGGTGATGAAGATCAGATGAAAAAGGTATACAGGAGAGCAAGACCTTCTGATATTGAAAAATGGGTTTTTTCGGTCAAACAGGAAGATGAAATCATGTTTAAATCCAGGACAATGGCTTCTGACCTTAATTTAAACATGAAAATTAATGACGTTGAATACCAAGGTGATGGGACAAAAGCCATCTTTTATTATACAGCTGAAGAGAGGGTTGATTTCAGGGAGTTAATCAAAGTATTGGCCGATTCATTTAAAGTAAGGATTGAAATGCGGCAAATTGGAGCCAGACAGGAATCAGCAAGACTTGGTGGGATTGGTTCATGTGGCCGTGAGGTTTGCTGTGGCACCTGGCTAACAAACTTTACTTCTGTTACAACTAATAATGCCCGGACCCAACAATTGTCTTTAAATCCTTCAAAGTTGGCAGGTCAATGTGGTAAATTGAAGTGCTGCCTTAATTATGAAAATGATATGTACCTGGAAGCATTGGAAGAATTTCCAAATCATGATGTTATTTTAAAAACAAAAAAGGGAGAAGCTGAATATCAAAAAGCCGATGTTTTTAAACGTATAATCTGGTATTCCTATATCAACGATTATGCAAGTATGATGGCAATCCCATTGGATAAGGTTAAGGATGTTATAAAAATGAACAGCAAAGGTAAATTTCCTGAAAAATTGGAGGATTTTGCTGTTACACTTGAACAAAAGACAGACTATAGCAATGGCTTCGATCAGGAAGAATTAAACCGTTTTGATGAAGAATTCGGAAAATAAAATTCTTATTCGGTGATTATTAATCATATATATAATAGAATTCCAGATATTTGGAAAAATCTCCTTTTGATTATTACTGTATTAGTTATTTTTAGTTCGTGTGATCCCCAAAGAGTATATGAGAAAAATATTCATGTAAATTCGAATGGATGGCAGGCTGTTGAAAAGGTTTTATTTGAAGTGCCCATAAGTGATTCCATTTTACTTCATAATTTTTATATAAACCTCCGGCATAACGAAGACTACCAGTTCAGTAATTTATATCTGTTTATCGATACCCATTTTCCTGGAGGATCAAAATCACGCGATACCATTGAGTTAATCCTTGCAGATAATAGCGGTAAATGGAATGGAGAAGGTTTAGGTAAAATTAAAGAATACCAGGTATTAATCAGACAAGCTGTTATCTTTCCTGTTACAGGAATATATAATATCAGTATTACACAGGGTATGCGTGAGGAAAATTTAGAAGGTGTTGAAGATATTGGCATCAGGATTGAACAGATGAGCCAAAAATAGTTTACTTCCATTTAATATTACATCCAATACTTGGTATTTGATTTTTTGATACTTCTTTTCCAGAAAGTATTGCATCCAGAGCTTCTCGCATATCTTTTCCAGTGAGTGGCTTCCCATTACTGGTTCGGGAGTCGTCCAATTGCCCTCTATATACACATTTCAACTCTTTATCAAAAATATAAAAATCTGGTGTGCAGGCAGCATCATATGCTTTTGCAACTTCCTGAGTACTGTCAAATAAATATGGGAAGGGATAATTTAACTCTGTTGCATATTGTTTCATTTTCTCAGGTGAATCCTCCGGGTAATTATCTACATCATTAGAGTTAATTGCAATAAACGAAATTCCTTTGGGTTGATAATCCAATGCCAACTGAACCAACTGGTTATTGACATGCTTAACAAATGGGCAATGGTTACAGATAAACATTATTACGGTTGCTGTATCCGATTGAAGTTCATGAA
>DAOVYU010000306.1 GCA_030635465.1 Bacteroidales bacterium
CAAAAGCAATGGCTGTTATTGGAGCAGCCGTTGAGTCAACAATATAACTTAATTTTTCGCGAGAAATCTTTAACTTGTCGGTTACCGGCCTCATGGTATTTCCTACGACAAGAGTGTTTGCATAATCATCGAAAAAAATAGCAATCCCGAGCAACCAGGTTACAAACTGTCCTGATCTTGGTGAATTTGCAAACTTTGACAAAATATTAACCACACCTTTGGTTCCGCCATTGTGCGAGATCAAAGTTACCATAGCACCTATCATCATCGAAAATACAATAACAGATAAGTGGGCAGAATCATTGAGGGATTCAAGGATATATACATCAATGATGGCAAAAATTCCAAAAAATATAGCCTTCCAGAACACAATACCCTGGTAAAACGTAATGATTACCGAGCCTACCATCAACCCAATAAACAATGCGGAATACACTTCCCTAAAGACAAGTGCCATAAAAATAGCAACCAGAGGCGGCAAGATTGACATCCACAAAGGTACAGGCGTTATACTTCTGGAGAAAGATTGGTCACCAATTGAAATAGTCAATTCTTCATTATTTTCAAATTGGTAATCAAACTTGTAATGACCATTTTTAAAGATAACCGTTTTCAATTTTTTATTTATTCTAATGTCAACTGTATCTGCAAAATGATCTATAAAAGCGGGTATAGTTATTTCTATATCAGCCGGAATATGCTGAATGATAACCTCGGGAATATCTATATCGAATTGATTAACAGTCTGTGTATTGGTTTGTCCATAAGAATTACAGACAATACTCGAGAAGAAAAGAAGAATGAAAAAGTATTTAAATTTCACCAATAAATTTTTGGTAAAAGTAAGGAAGAAAATTAATTTTGGAACAACTTCACAATATCATTACCATTAGCAAAGATCAACAACGCAAATAAAAGTACCATTCCTGTGATCTGAGCATACTCCATAAATTTATCACTTGGTTTACGGCGGGTAATTATTTCGTACATCAAAAACATCACATGCCCACCATCAAGTGCCGGAATAGGTAATACATTTAGTATTGCCAGCATAATTGACAGAAATGCTGTGAGTGTCCAGAAACTTGGCCAATGCCATTCCGATGGAAAAATACTGCCAATGGTAATAAAACCACCGACTGATTCATAAGCTTTTATTTCGGGATTAAATAATAGTCGTAGTTGTTTTAAATAATTACCAACCCCTTTGTATGCTTTCACAATACCAGCAGGTATTGCTTCTCCAATTGAATAGCTAACTTTACTGAATTCAAAATAGTTTTCAAGAGGCTTACGATAAATTCCTAATTTGCCTTCCTCGGGAACAGTAACATTTATTTTAATTGAATCCATTCCCCTTAATAAGGAAACTGTTATTTCTTCATTTTTATGATTCTGTAATTCATTGAAAAAATCAAAAAAGTACTCTGTAGGCTGATCATTGATTGAAAGCATTTTATCATCTAACTGAAAGCCAGCTTCTTTTGCAGCAGAATTTTTTGTAAAGTCTCCCACTTCAAAAGGTACCCTAACGGATATAAAATCAAGTGACTTATGTTTGATCAATTTGGCTAAAAATCCATCAGGAATTTGAAGGTTTATCATTTGTCCATCACGCTCAACCTGTATAGTTTTTGCATCATCAAGGATTATTTTCTCAGGAATTTTATTGAAATTCTCGATATATTCATTGTCAATGGTCAAAATCTTATCGCCATCACGTAAACCTATTTCCATGGCTAGTGAGTCAACTTTTATTCCATACTTCACTTCTGAAGTAGGCAAATACTCATCACCCCAGGTTACCAACATACCAATATAGATAACTATTGCCAGAATGATATTCATGGTAACACCTCCCAACATAATAATCAATCGTTGCCAGGGTGGTTTACTCCTAAATTCCCATGGTTGCGGTGGTTTGCCCAGCTGTTCCTTGTCCATTGATTCATCAATCATGCCGGCAATTTTTACATAACCACCAAGTGGTAGCCAGCCTAATCCATATTCTGTTTCGCCATATTTGAATTTAAATATTGAAAACCACGGATTAAAAAACAAGTAAAATTTTTCAACCCTTGTTTTAAAAGCTTTGGCAGCCATAAAATGCCCCAATTCGTGAATAATCACAAGAATTGAAAGACTCAAAAAGAATTGTAATATTTTTATTAAGATTTCCATTAATCTGATTCCATTAAAATAAATAAGAACTATAAACGATTGATATCTATAAATGTTTTGATCATGTTACTTTAAGCCTAAATAAATTGGCTTACTACTTTCCGAGCTTCAGCATCTGTTTCGCAATAATCTTCAATAGAGGGATTACTAATAAATGACACCCTATCCATGGTTTTTTCTATAGCCTCTGGCATTTCTAAAAATCCTATTTTATTATTCAGAAAAGCATCTACTACAATTTCATTGGCTGCATTTAAAACGCATGGCATATTCCCTCCTTTGTCAAGCGCGGAAAAAGCGAGTGCAAGATTACGAAATTTTTTAATATCAGGTGTTTGAAAAGTTAAAGATGAAAAATCTTTAAAATCAAAACGAGGGAAATTATTGGTTAATCGTCCTGGATATCCCAATGCATATTGTATGGGTAATCGCATATCAGGTAGGCTAAGCTGGGCTTTCATCGACCCATCAACAAATTGAACCATTGAATGGATAATCGATTGTGGATGAATAACAACTTCAATTTGGTCACTTTTCAATCCAAACAACCATTTCGCCTCTATTACTTCCAATCCTTTATTCATCAATGAGGCTGAATCAATGGTTATTTTGTCCCCCATATCCCAGTTAGGATGATTTAGTGCATCTTTTCTTTTGACTTTCGATAGCTCCTCTATACTTTTATTTAGAAAAGGCCCACCTGAAGCAGTGAGGTAAATTTTCTCAATCTTTTCAGGGTCTTCTCCAGTTAAACATTGGAATATTGCTGAGTGCTCTGAATCAACCGGAATCAGTGAAACTTTATGTTCCTGTACTAATTTTGTCACCAATTCACCTGCCACCACAAGTGACTCCTTATTTGCCAGCGCAATTTGTTTCTTAGCTTTAATAGCATATATGGTAGGCATTAAACCTGCAAATCCGACCATTGCAATCAACACCATATCTATTGAATCCATTTCAACTATCTGCCAGATTGATTTTTCACCTGCAAATACTTTAATATCATAAGGTTCAAGCTGTTCGGAAACAGAAGTGTAAAGGTCATCCTTGCCAATTACCACAGAATTTGGCTTATATTTGATAGCTTGCTTTATAAGTAAATCTGTGTTTTTTAAAGCAGACAATACTTCCAATTCAAATTTATCAGGATGCTGATCTATAACTTCAAGGGCTTG
>DAOVYU010000293.1 GCA_030635465.1 Bacteroidales bacterium
CTCTGGTAAATATCAGTCATGAAGTTCGGACTCCACTCAATGGTATACTTGGATTTGCTGAAATTTTGCGCAATCCTGAAATAGATGAGAAAGAAAAACAAAACTATATCAATATAATTAAGACCTGTGGAAAGTCTATCATAAAAATAATTGATGATGTTATTGATTTGTCTAAAATTGAAAACGACCAGGTTGTTATTACAAAAGCGGATTTTCCTATTGCAGGTTTTATGACGGAATTATATGATCATTTTAAGAATGATGAGTTGTTTCGGCAGAAAAAAGATATTGAACTCAGGCTAAATATTAATGCTGATGGTAATACGATCGTCCATTCAGATAGAGAAAGGGTATGGCAGGTTTTAATAAATCTTATTGGCAATGCGCTGAAATATACTGAAGAGGGTTTTATAGAAATAGGTTGCAAAATTGAAAATAATTCAACAGGTATTAAAGGTAATAAAGATCTTGAGTTTTTTGTAAGGGATACAGGTATTGGTATTGAAGAGAATTTACAAAGCTCCATTTTTGAAAAGTTTGTTAAAATTGAGCACGATATTACAAGGTTGTATGGTGGTACTGGTCTAGGATTGACAATTGCCAGTGAATTGAGTAAATTAATGGGAGGTAGTATAAGATTTGAATCAAGACCAGGTGAAGGATCTGAATTCTATTTTAAATTACCTGATTCTATTTTGGTAATTAATGGGAATGATAAACCACTTACACCCAAAGAGCTAAAATCAAAATACAATTGGGATGGAAAACGTGTGATGATTGTTGAGGATGATGAAATGAGTTTCATTTACTTAAAGGAAGTACTAAAGTCGACAAATATAGAGATCATTCATGCTTGGAATGGAGTTGAGGCTGTGAAAATGGCTTCGACAGATCAGGAGATTGACTTGATTTTAATGGATATTAAATTGCCTGAAATGGATGGTTATGAAGCTACCAGGCAAATTAAGGAAATTAATGAGACTCTTCCAGTTATAGCTCAAACCGCATATGCCATGGCTGATGATAAACAAAAAAGTATACAGGTTGGATGTGATGATTATATCACTAAACCAATTAACAGACGAAAGTTACTTCAAACGATGGATGTCCTTATCCATTAAAATAATTCTGGTATCTTAAAATCCGGATCCTGGGGTTTGCCATTTATTTTTATGTGATGTATTTGCCTGTGGGCATCCAGTAATACAAATCCCAAATTAGCGTCAAATGAAGCCTTTATTTCAAAAATCGCATTCTCTTTGGCGTCAAGTGAGTTTTTCTGGTATAACAATAAAAAATCTTTTAATCCCTGAAATATGTCGGTCAGGCATTCGGCCAGACTGATTTTAACCGCGTCGTTATGATTGGTGGAAGCATCGATTATCCAAAATTCATCATCCAGTTTGAACTTGTTTCGTAATTTATTAAATAAAGTTTCCCATTCTTCTTCAGTAAAAAAGCGTTCATTAGCATCTGGGTTCTGAACCTCTATATCAGTTAATAATGAATACTTTAAGTACAATAATGGACAAACTTTTTGTAGATAATCAATTAAATTAGTTACTGTTGTATTTTCTAATTTGGAAAGTGTTAAACAATAATCATTTGCAACTGTTAACATTTCCAATACATTTTTAGAATATACCGGGTGATTTTGGAATTCTGTCATAATAATGTTTAAATTGTTCAAATACCGGTGCAAAAGTCATAAAAAATCTTGTAATATATAGTTGTTTTAGACGTTAAAATTAACTATATTTGGAAAAATAGAAAGCGATGTATAAGATGAACAACAAGATAAGGAAAGAAGAAATATTTAATAAGTGCCTTGAGATACACATGGAAAAGATAAAACATCTTGAGATAGCCATGCAAGAATCTGAAAAAAGTGCACATGATTATGGGCAACAGAGTGATGTTTTTGATTCCCATAAAATGCAGTTAATTGGCAATCGCGATATGTATGCACAGCAGTTGAAAACTGAAATGGAAGCACTAGAAACCTTACATAAAATTGACTTATCCCTAAATCATAAAACTGTTGAATTCGGTAGTGTAGTTATTACTGACAAACAAAAGGTTTTTATTGCAATTGGTGCGGGTAAAATTACTATTGAAAATGAAACATATTATGCCATTTCTTTACAAGTCCCTTTTTTCCAATCTATGAAAGGATTAAAAAAAGGTGATGATTTTGA
Organism: Bacteroidales bacterium; assembly: GCA_030635465.1. Classification (GTDB taxonomy): domain Bacteria; phylum Bacteroidota; class Bacteroidia; order Bacteroidales; family JAADJA01; genus JAADJA01. The sequence goes on from DAOVYU010000293.1 coordinate 2,199, forward strand.
GTTCAGAAATAATAAACTCAAGATTATAGAAGTATTTTAAAAATCCCTTAATTTTCCGATATAAAAGCTGATTTTGCAGCCGCACAGATAGGACAGATCCAATCTTCAGGTAAATCTGCAAAGGATGTTCCCACAGATATATTTTGCGTTTCATCACCTATGGCTGGTTCGTAAACATAGGCGCAAATTGTACAGATAAAGTTTGGGCCACCATCAGGTTTAGTATCTTTTTTTTCTTCAGCTTTTATACTTTCAGTTTTTGTTTTATCTACATAGGTTGGAGCTCGTTCCGGAGCAGCTAGTTTCATTTCATTCCTGAAATAATCATAGGTTAGAGGGGTTTTTTGAGATTCCAGTAATTCACCTTCAACTACTTCGCCGATGAATAGAAAATGTGAACCTACATCAAATTTATCAACAACTTTGCATTCAAAAAAGGCGATAGCATGTGTTAGAATAATTGGAGCACCAGTTACTCCAAATTTATAATTTACGCGTTCAAATTTTTCATTTTCATTACCACTTTGGTAGCCAAACAATCCGATTAATCCAGCATCTGTTTCCCTTTCCAAAACAGAAATAGAAAATACCCCACTGTCCTCAATAACTTTTGCACTAATATTGTCCTTATGGCAGCTAATGGCTATCTGTGGTGGTTCTGCAGTTACCTGGAAAGCTGTGTTGGCAATGTATCCGCTTATTTGTTCACCATGTTTAGAACTGATTAAATACAGTCCGTATGTCATTTTAAAAAATGCTTCTATATTCATCTGAAATCTACTCTTGATAATTATTAGTCTGCTTGAATTATTATTTTTCCCTTACTATGTATTCCTGATGTATCTTTTAGTATGTAAAAATACATACCATTTTTTATGTAAGCTGGAATTGTTACTTTATTATTTGATGATTCCGTTGTTCTGAATATTTCTTTTCCTGTAATATCCATTAATACAAAAGAGTAGCGTTCAACTCCATCGATAAAAATGATGTTTTTAGCTGGATTTGGATAAACAGATATAGTTTTTACGGAAGTATTATTTCCCATTCCTGAAGTCAGACAGCCTCCCCATTCATCCATCAATGTTTGTAAAGAATCAATTGGATCAAGGCCTATAGGAGTAGAAGGGACATTAAAATCAAGGTAAAGATTATTTGGGGGATCAGAAGGCTGTGCAACCCTTAAGAAGGAAGAAAGAGATGATACACCATCATCCAGGCAACGGGTATCAGCTCCAATCACTTTAGCTCCTTGCATAGCAGCCATA
>DAOVYU010000096.1 GCA_030635465.1 Bacteroidales bacterium
TGGCTAAGTATTACCATTGCTACTATAATTCTTTTTATCGGTATACTTATCCTGAGTGTATATTGGGGCCTGTTTGGAAGACTTCCTGCACCTGATGATATCCTTTCCATCGATCAGGACAATGCTTCATTAGTATATGCTGCTGATGGAACCTTAATGGGAAAATATTACTTAATTAATCGTCAATCCATCGACAATGATGATATTTCACCCTTTGTTCGTGAAGCTTTAATTGCAACAGAAGATAATCGGTTCTTCGAACACCGTGGGTTTGATGTCATCAGTCTGGGGCGAGTAATTTTCAAATCAGTATTAATGGGTAACGTTTCACAGGGTGGTGGCAGCACAATTAGTCAGCAACTGGCTAAAAACCTTTACGGTAGAAAAAGTTATGGTATTCTTTCCTTACCAGTAAATAAAATCAAAGAGATCTTTATTGCTTCCAGGCTGGAAAACGTATATTCAAAAGAAGAAATCCTCACTTTATATCTGAATACGGTAGCCTTTGGTGAAGATGTTTATGGTATTGAAGCTGCAGCATGGCGCTATTTTAATAAACCATCGGCAAAGTTGAATGTTCCTGAATCAGCCACTTTGGTGGGGATGCTGGCTGCAAATACTTACTATAATCCACGGCTTTATCCTGAACGATCAATAACCAGAAGAAATCTTGTACTTTCCCGGATGGTGGTACAGGGATTTATTACTGAGGAAGAAGCAGATAATCTCAAGGAACAATCCATTCAACTGGATTATAACCTGATGGATATGAACAGAGGAATTGCACCCTACTTCAGAGCTTATATCCGCCGACAAGTGGGTAAAATCCTAAAGGAGAAATACGGTGACACTTATAACCCTGAAACAGATGGTTTGCGTATTTATACATCACTGGATATTCAAATACAATCCTATGCTGAACAAGCTGTAGCTAAACACATGCAAAAATTGCAGGCTGAATTTAATAACCATTGGAAAACAAAAGATCCCTGGTATCAATATCCCGAAGTATATCAGAAAAAGCTTCAGGAAACCAAAAAATACAAGCAATTAAAAGCTGAAGGAAAAAGCAAGGCAGAGATTGATAAAGAATTAAATAACATTCATAAAATTCAAATTCTCACACCTAAAGGAGAGCAGGTTGTTGAAATGAGTACTGCAGATTCAGTTAATCATTATTTACGAATGCTCAATACCGGTTTCCTTGCTATGGATCCCAAAACAGGAGCAATTCTTTCCTGGGTTGGTGGTATCAACCATCAATATCTTCCATACGATCATGTATTATCCGAGCGTCAGGTTGGATCTACTTTTAAACCCCTGGTATACACTGTTGCCTTAAATGACGGAATGCAACCTTGTCGAATGTTCGCCAATGAACAACGTATTTACGAAGACTATGATGATTGGTCTCCTTCAAATTCAGAAGGTGAATATGAAGGATGGTACAGCATGAAGGGAGGATTAAAAAATTCAGTAAATACCGTTACTGCCGAAATCATGATGGAAACAGGACCGTCAAATGTTGTTGAACTTGCCCGTGAATTGAACATCGACAAACACATCCCTGAAGTCCCTTCAATTGCGTTGGGTACAGCAGAGATTTCCCTTTTTGAGATGGTTGAAGCTTATACTGCATATGCAAATAATGGCTATACGGTAAACTCATTTGGAATTCTCCGTATTGAAGATAGCAATGGAGAAATATTATATGAACAAGGTACTCCGAAATATGGCAATCTTGCATTTAATGAGGATGTGGCAATCCAGATAACTGATATGTTGCAAGGGGTTGTAAACGAAGGAACAGGCAGAACACTAAGAAGTATTTATGGGGTTCATTCTAACATAGCTGGTAAAACAGGAACTACACAAAACAATGCTGATGGATGGTTTATTGGCTATACCCCAGATTTTGTTGCTGGTGTTTGGGTAGGAGCTGAATTACCTGTTATTCATTTCCGAACCATTGCCCTGGGTTCTGGAGCTCATCAAGCCTTACCTATCTTCGGACAGGTAGTAAATAAAATGGAAAATGACCCAATTCTGGCAAATCAATACCTCTCCCCTTTTCCGGCTTTAACTGATACTTTATTATTGGCCATGGATTGTCCAGATTTTACCCTTGAAAAACCTGATAAAAATTTGCTGGACAAGTTCATTGATATTTTTGACAGAGATGATTCTGCCGTAATTGCTAAAAAAGAACAGAAAAAAGCTAAAAGAGCACAAAGAGAAACAGCAAAGAAAAAGGAAAAAGAGGGGTTCTTTAAACGGGTAGGAAAGTTTTTTAAAAAGAAGAAGTAAAACTATATGCTTGTTGCTGGATTATGGTTGCTAGCTTTTGTCCAGAAGGTATAGTTTTATTAATCTAATTACTTTTATCTTTTAACTTTATACTTATTACTAATTTTTCAGCTAATTTTATTCCCAACTTAAATTCCAATTACAATAATTAACATAATGACTAAAACGGATTCCGTTAAATACGATCATTTGATCATTTATTATTTCTCAGGAACCGGGAATGCTAAAAATGCGGCTTTATGGATTAAAGATGTTGCTGAAAAAAAGAAAATTAATACAACATTAATAAATATAGATCGCTTTAAAAAAGTTGAAACCCCGGAAGTAACCGGAAAGGTATTAATTGGATTTTGTGCACCTACTCATGGATTTAACCTGCCTCCTATTGTTCTCAAATTTATTGCACAATTTCCAAAAATAGATAATGCTGATGCCTTTATTCTCAACACACGTGGTGGATTAAAATTATCAAAACTTTTCCTACCAGGTTTAAGTGGGCTTGCGCAAATTTTTCCAGCAATTATTTTAAGACTAAAAGGAATTCGAATTGTTGGCATGCAACCTTTGGATCTTCCCTCTAACTGGATAATCCTTCATCCAGGTTTACGACAAGAAGTAATTAATTCCATGTATAGAAGGTATCAAAAAATTGTTGAACAATTTGCAAATAAACTTTTTGATGGAGGGAGAAAATACAAGGCTTTACTATCTATACCATTTGATATAGTGGTAATTCCTATTGCAATAGGGTATTATTTTATCGGAAGGTTTTTCCTCGCAAAAACATTAATAGCATCTGATGCGTGTAACCAGTGTGAACTTTGTGTAAAGCAATGTCCGGTGAAAGCAATAAAAATGATAGATAAGAGACCATACTGGACATACAAATGTGAAAGCTGCATGCGATGCATTAATAATTGTCCACAGCGTGCCATTGAAACGGCACATGGCTTTTCGGGATTAATGTTTTATTTTGGATATGGTTTCATTATTCCTTTTTTGTACACCCTTTGGAAGAACTTGAGTTTGGGATTTGTAAAAAGTTCCTCGTTTATTTCAGGACAAATAATTGGAATCCTGGAATGGGTTATATTTATCCTGTTCGTTTTTCTCAGTTACTATCTGCTACAATATTTCATGAGGTTTAAATTCATAAACAGGATTATCACATACACTTCATTAAGTAAATATAAATTCTGGAGAAGATACAACCCTCCCAAGGCAACCAATAAATAAAATGATAAAATGAATATACAAACTGATAGATTGTTAATCAACGAAATCTCCTGGGATGATGCTGAACATATTCATGCTATTCATTCTATTCCTGAAGTTGATGAATTCAACACTCTGGGTCTGCCAAAAGACCTTGAGGAAACCAAAAGTATAATGAAATCTGCAATTGAAAACCAGTCAAATAAAACCAGGAAAGAATATGCATGGATTGTGAGATTAAAAGGCTCAAGAAATATTATTGGTCTTTGTGGAATGTTCTTAACAGCTGATAAATTTAAAATAGGCGAAATTTATTACAAATTAATCCCTGAATATTGGAGCCATGGCTTTGCGACAGAAATTGCTAAAGCACTTGTGAACTTTGGATTCAATCAATGTAATTTGCATAGAATTGAAGCAGGTGCAGCAGTTGAAAATATTAAATCATTAAGAGTGCTTGATAAAATTGGTATGACAAAAGAAGGGATCAGAAGAAAAATTTTACCTATTCGTGGTGAATGGAAAGATGGTTACCAATATGCAATCCTCGAAAATGATAAACGGGATTATTAAAAGTCAATGAAAAACTATACATTTATCAACCAAATAAATGATTGATTTTGAAGAACAAAATATTTCATAAAGTCATATTCCTCATGGCAATCTTGCTTATCCTTTTGGTTATTTTTAATAACAGGATATTCCAGATTTTACCTTCTGAAAAGATCAACAATTCTGAAGAAAGCAGTATCCTCCAACAAGCATCAAAAGCATTGGAGCATATGGATGTTCCGGTTGGATCATTGATTCTTTTTAATGGATCAATCATTGGCCAAGGATACAATACTGTTAAAAGCAAACATAATATTGCAGGACATGCCGCAATCAATGCCATAAATGATGCTGTAAAAAAGATCGGCTTATCTCAGTTCAATGACCTTGACCGGGATAAATTAATTCTTGTCACTACCCTGGAGCCATGTGAAATGTGCAAAGGAGCACTCATACACTATAACATCAGGCATGTTTATTTCATGAAAGACAAATCACCTTTACATTGGAATAAAAAGCAATTAAAGTCGCTCAGATATGAATGGAATAAACGCAAAATTGATGGTGAGCAGCAACAGGACTCCCTTTTCCATCTCCTTCCTGAATATCCAGGAAACATATAAGCGAGTTTGAGGAAATCTAGTAATATAATTGGGTTGATTCTTTTAGGGTTATTTTTTCTTTTTGCTCACCAAGGAAATAATGCAGTGTTTTTTATAATAAACAATTGAAGAATCAAAAGACCCATCTGTCCATATACGAAGTCAATGCCGTGATATCTGCTTTTCCATGTAAAATAATAATCCTGGGAAATACAACCAATTTCCACACTATAAATAACAATATTTATTTTGATTAGTTATCTTTACATCTATTTAGCACAGGCCAAATTCTCTTTTGCTTTTTTCTTTTATTAATCGCTATTTAACTCTGTTGTTAGCATTCATGCATTTAGAAAAAAATCGTTAAATTGGGGTCGTAGATGTTAGGTAAATAATTATTCAAATTTTTATGCTTATAGTAACCGGATATTATTTAATTTAGATTACTAAAATCCAAAAAATTGTATTGAATGAAATCACATTTTATTTTGATCATATTTTTCTTAGTGATCAGTTCCTGTACATTTAATCAAAAAAATGCGGCCGAAAAGAATGCTGCTCTCTTTCCAGACTCTTTGACCGGGTTAATAACCCAAGATGAATATATGAATGGATGGAGACCATTATTTAACAAAGTTAGCCTTGAAGGATGGAAAGGTTTTCTGAAATCAGGACCTGTACCTGGATGGTATGTTAAGGATAGCATTATGATCACTAAAGGTGATAGCTTAATCCATCCCGGAGATTTGATCTCAATACAACAGTTTGAGGATTTTGAACTATACATTGAATGGGCTATCAGTTGGCAAGGTAATAGTGGAATATTTTTTCATTGTCTTGAAAACTCATGGGCTGCATGGGCAATGGGCCCTGAATATTCAATTATGGATCAGTCGAATCTCGATCCTATGGAAAATATCTACAGAACCGCTGCCAATTATGGCATGCACCCACCTCAGATAGATTGTATTGAACCGCAGGGAGCATTTAATACATCAAAGATAAAAGTTAAAGATGAA
>DAOVYU010000077.1 GCA_030635465.1 Bacteroidales bacterium
AATTAAACTTTATATTTTTGTTTTATATTTTTAACTAAACAATTTAAATTATGAGAAAACTAACGATTGCCGTAGCAATTTTTATTGCTATTGGAATGAATGTTATCGGACAGAGTGGGTGGACCAATGTTGGTTCAGGACTGGCTGCCGATAAAGGTGTTGGACAGATTTCTGTCGGAATGAATGACAACACAGCTATGTGGGGTATGGGTATCAATAGTGATGGTTCCATTTATGATGCTTTTACCCGTTCCACTAATGGAGGCAATACCTGGGAAGCAGGTACATTTAATGCCGGAACCGGTCTTTCACAATTATTTGCAATTGATGGCGATATTTGCTGGGCTGTATTCAATACTGGCTCAACTCAGGGATTGTATAAAACTGAGGATGGTGGTTTAACCTGGGTGAAAAAAGGTGGCGTTTATGGTTCAAGTTCTTTTGCCAATGTTATTCACTTTTTTAATGATAATGATGGCTTTGCTCAGGGTGATCCTGTAGGCACAGATTATGAATTGTATACCACTGATGATGGTGGAGAAACCTGGACAGCTATTGATGGAGCCAATATTCCGGATCCAACTTCAGGTGAATTTGGTATTACTGGAAATTATCATGCAGTTGGTGACAATATCTGGTGGGGTACCAATCAGGGTCGTATTTTCAGATCAACGGACAAAGGCTATACATGGGATGTTGCCCTTACCGCTTTTGGCGCTACAGAAACAGTAGGTGTTTTAATGTTTGATGCTACAAATGGAATTTCTTATAGGTCTTATCTTGATATGGGAGTAGAGACTACACTGAATGAAACCAATGATGGAGGAGCTACATGGACTTCATTTAACACTGTTGGGGCAAGTTTTGCAAGATTTTTTGCACATGTGCCTGGAACTGTAAATACTGTCATTGGATCTGCTCATGATGAAACTGCCGGAGAAGGAATATCCATCAGTGAAGATGGTGGTCATAACTGGACTGAAATTACTAGTGGATATCCATTTATGGCTTCAGTTTGGTTTGATCTTGAAACAGGTTGGTGTGGAACCTTATCATCAGGTAATGGAACGGATGGTATGTATATTTATGGAGAAATACCTACTCCTCCAGAACCTACAAACCTTGAGTATACAGTAGATTATAATGATGTTACCCTAACATGGGAAGCACCTAGTCAGCCAATAATAGGTTTTGTGGATGATTTTGAATCGTATGATGATTTTGTGCTGGAATTTTCCCCCTGGACAACCATTGATGTTGATGGAAGTACTACTTATGGTATGAGTGGAATTGATTGGCCAAATGCTTATGATCCACAGGCATACATAATTTTTAATCCATCTGCGACAACTCCGGCAATAACTGATATTACGCCTCACTCCGGAGATAAACTTGCTGCATGTTTTGCCGCAACAACTCCTGATAATAATGATTGGCTCATTTCACCTTTTGTAATGGTTGAAAGTGGTGATGAATTAGCATTTTGGGTTAAATCATATACAGATCAATACGGGCTCGAAAGATACAAAGTTGGTATCTCTACAACTGGAACAGATCCAGATGATTTTACAATAGTATCAGGAACCGGCTATCTTGAAGCTCCTTCCAGTGATTGGGAAGAGTATACCTATGATTTAAGTAGTTATGTTGGAGATGAGATCTATGTAGGAATCCAATGTGTTTCGAGTGATGCTTTTATCCTTTTAGTAGATGATTTCTCCATTGGAGCACCTACTGATAATAGTATTGTATATAATGCTAATACAGCAGTATCAGGCACAACTATAAAAGATATAAATGCCAGTGCTATTCCGGGTAAACCAAATACAGTATATGGTGGATCGAATTCGGCTAAAACAGAATTAGAAGGATATAATATTTATCGCAATGATGAAGTTTTAGATTATGTCTCTTCACCTCAAACAGAGTACACCGATGTTGATGTCCCAATTGGAGTGCATACTTATTATGTGACTGCTGTTTATGATGTTGGTGAATCTGATCCTTCAAACAGTGTAACGGTTGATATCATTACCAGCGTTCCTGATATTGAAACCAGTGAACTGGTAATTTATCCTAATCCGGCTACCAATATGGTTAATATTGAATCCGAATCAGAGATAATTTCACTTGTTTTGTATACCTATCTTGGACAGGTGGTAACTACTCTGGAGCCAAACATGAAAAAAGCAGTTCTGGATGTTTCCAATAGAGAATCAGGAATCTACTTTGTACGTCTTGAAACAGAAAAAGGCACAATTACAAAAAAGATTTCTGTTGAATAAAATAAAAATTTAAGAAAATAAAAAAGGGGCTAATTTGCCCCTTTTTTATTTTTACTATTAAATCGAACTGAACTTATTCAACAATTAATTTTTCGGTTTTTGAAAATCCCGGATTGTTAAATCTAACAAAATAAACTCCAGCCTCTATATTAGCAAGGTTCAAATTTGTTTTGATCATTGCATTATTTACAATGAGACGTTCTGTAAACAATACCTTTCCTTGAATATTAATGATCTCAACATCTACATATTCCTGAATATTCCTGATGTCAATTGAAAGCGTTTCTTTTGCAGGATTTGGGAACACACTGATTCGAACGTCACTCTGTAACAGTTCTTGTGTCCTTGTAAAAATTGAAACATCAATATCATCGATATAAAGTTTATTACCATAAAGATCAAATGATTCAATCATAAATTGTACGTCTGAACCACCTGTCCACGGAGAAATATCAATAGTCAAACATGCGGGATTTGAACCCGATCCACACCAGTCATCTGACGATTCAGGGAAAAACTCAAGAGCTGAAGGTTCGGCAGTAGCAAAGTTTCCAGAGCCATCTTCTCCGATATTAAATATGTGTGTCCATGTATTCCCACAATCGGTCGAAATATAAAAGATCAATGAGTCACTGAGATTAGCTCCAAATTGCGCATAGGCATGCTTCAGGTTAATGGCTGCATAATTGACCCCTGATAAATTAAGTACAGGCGAAATCAGTTGGTCACGTTCATATACAGTAAATTCTTCATGGAAATAAATAGCCATTGATTGAGCTCCGGGTTCGTTACCTTCAGCTTCTGAAATTTCCCAGGTTGTTGCATTATCCGGGTTTCCAATAGTCCATGATTCCAAACTTTTCGACTCATCTTCAAAATCGTCATAAAAAGGTAATGGGAGTCCACCTGCATACAAATAATCAGTTTTTGTTAGCGTAGATTCCCCGATCTCATTGGTTGCTATCAGTGTCACGGAATAAATGCCTGTTTCATCAAATAAAACTTCAGGATTTTGTGAATCTGCTCCAGTTCCGTTTACAAAAGTTACAGTAGTTGGTTCAAATGACCATTGCCATACGTTGGGACAAGCAGTAGATTTATCAGAAAGCATTACGCTACTATTGCTGCAAAAAGCGACCATGTCAGCTTCAAAATCAACTTCAGGTACAAAGTCACCTACAGTAATATAATCTTCAATTTCAATAGAATTAGATCCTGTTGAGTTTTCAACTGTAAGACTTACCATAAATGAACCGTCCTCATCATAAATGATGTTCGTCGGATTCTGTTCATCAGAAGTAGCTGGTGTTCCTCCTTCAAATGTCCATTCCCAGGATATTGGACCTCCTGATGAGATATCTGTAAAGTCAACACCACAATTTACAGGAACCTCAGTTTGATTAGATGTGAAAAGTGCTGAAGGTAAATCAGAAGTACAACCAAGGGATGAGAAAAGAGATGAACGGTAAACGTTAACTGCTGAATGTGCTCTTGTTTTTTGGCCATTTGTGAAAATGTTCATACACGCATCATCTGTATAATCCATATAGTTCATGAACATATCCTCGCTGCTACAAGATGTTTGTGGATATGATGGACAACCCCAATAATTATTTCCCTGGTTTGGTGTATCCGAAACAAGATCTGAACCACTGCATGCTCCGCCATCATCACCCCAGATATGATAAAGATTAAGCCAGTGTCCAACCTCGTGGGTTGTTGTACGGCCCTTATTGTAGGGATATCCACCAGGACTATTAAAGCCAAAGTTAGCATATCGAATCACCACCCCATCAGTAAGAGAGCTGCCACTACCCGGGAATTGTGCGTATCCCAGCAAACTACTTCCAAGGTTGCACACCCACATATTTAAATAATCTGATGAAGGCCATGCATCTTTTCCACCCTGTGCAGTAAATTTTACAGCATTATTCATGCTAAACGAAGATACGGTGGTTTGTGTGCGGGTAATTCCATCGGTTGGGTTACCATCAGGGTCAGTTGAAGCCATGCAAAATTCAATTTCCACATCACCAGCTACACCCTGAAAGGCTATAGGTGTATTCGTTGTATCAGAATTTAGTCTTCTGAAGTCTTCATTCAAAACATCTATTTGAGAGAAGACTTGTGCATCGGGTATATTTTGTGTTGAATTTTGGTATACAACATGAACTACAACCGGAATGGTAACTAATAGATCTTTTGCATTTAGCATATGCTGGTTGTTGTTAATCCATTCCTGCATTGATTCTTCAAGTTTTTCCATTCTTGCCTCAATGCCAGGGTCTTGTTGTTTTTGCCATTCCAGATGTTGCATAGTTCCACATCTGATATGACCATTGTGGTAATGTTGAGCAAAGATTGGTTGGATCATCAGCAATACTGTTCCAACAAGTAAAAGCATAAATTTTTTCATCATGATTTTTTTTGATTAGTTACATTTTTTGTTTTGGGCAGCAAAAGTAGATAAAACAATTGAGCTTAAGGTATTAACACCAATATTGGTAAATTGTTTGTTTTAAGGCAATTTATTTTTTGCAAATTTTCATTCAGAAATTAGTAATCCAAATAAACCACCTTCCTGGTTTCATTAATGCAATGAGCTTTAATTTTTAATAGGTATAGCCCTTTACTTAAATCTGACATTTTTAAAAGTGCCCTGTTTTCTTCTTGATTAACAGTAGTTTCTATTTTGGACAATAATTTGCCAGATAAATCAAACAACAATATAAGTATTTCCAGTTCATTGTGGGTATTGAATTCAATCCAGGTAAATTCTGTTGCAGGGTTAGGGTAAATTTTATTGATTCTAATACTTTGGTCAAATTGAATAAAAACCGTGTCGGTATGTTTTGTTTTGTCTTCTACTAAATAGTTTGTATTGTTTTTGAGCTCTTCTATTGGAAGATTTAAATCAGAGCGAACGATATTTCCCTTATTATCCAATTCGTGCCATGTTAAAGGAAATTGTGCATTGATGAATGAAAAAGAAGTTAACTTGCCATCACAATCTGATCCGGAATACTCTGCATTTATTTCAAATTCCTGATCCTCTGGTATAAGTGTATATCCTTTTAGTAGTAATGTATTATCAGGGAAGATTTGACCAGCTCCGACATAATCTTCAAAGTTATTCTGTATGAGCTGTTGTTCTTGACACATAACACCATCAAACCTTAAAATGAGAAAAAACAGAATAGAAAATATTACAAGCTTCATTCAAGGTGTTGTTGGTTCGTCTTTTAAGTAAACGAATTCAACAAAGGCCATATTATAAAATACAAGTACTAATGCAGGCTTACCGGAATATTTTTCATTGTTAGGAATTGCTTCAGTTCTTCTTTTCTTTCTTTTGACAATCCGTGCCACCGGATGCCCTGTATCGCCCCTTCCAGTGCACATAACATGTTAAAGCAAGCAGATTCATCATGTGCCCTGATCTGCATTAAAGCATTTTCACTTCCGGTATTTATTAACTCTTGAGGAGTGGTAATTCCGACTTTGTTTAATTTCTCTTCCAGGGTTTTTCCGATATTGGGGAGCTTTGATAAGGAATCCATATTAGAGTACGATAAATTTTTTGTTAATAATTGGTTGACCTTCTTCAATTACCTGATAAAAATAAATTCCTTTTTGATAATTTATTGAATGAATGCTAATTTTAGTTGGTGTAGTAACTTTATATTTTTCAACTACATTACCTGATGCGTTGAATATTTTAATGGTTAAATTTTGCTTATTAGCATAGTCAAGTATTAGATATGAGCATTCCTTAACCGGATTTGGAAATAATGTGATTTTATCTGCTTTTTGATTATTTAATGGAACCGCTACAATAGGA
>DAOVYU010000299.1 GCA_030635465.1 Bacteroidales bacterium
TAATCATCCCCTGGGAGGCCTGGATGGTGTAGCTTTGATGCAGGTTGTTGGGAGGGTGAGAAAAGATATTATATTCCCGGTGAATGATCTGTTGATGTATTTACCAAATCTTCAAGAGTTGTTTATACCAATCAACAAACATGGGAGTAATTCCGAAAATATCAGGATCATTCAGGATACTTTTGAATCAGAAAAATTGATGTTGTATTTTCCTGCCGGATTGGTGTCCAGGAAGCAGCAGGGGAAAATTGAAGACCTGGAATGGAAAAAGACTTTTATAGCGAAAGCCAAACAATACAAACGGGATGTTATTCCGGTTTTTATAAAAGGAAATAATTCCAAACGATTTTACCGGATTGCCAATCTAAGGAAAGCATTAAGGATAGGGGCCAATATTGAAATGTTATTCCTCCCGGATGAAATGCATAAGCAGCGAAATAAAACCATTGAAATTGTCGTTGGAAAAGCAATCCCATTTGAAACATTTGATAAAAGCAATAATTTTAAGGAATGGGCACAAAAGGTCAAAAATTATGTTTATGCTATGGGTAATGGATATTCTGAACCTTTTGACCCTGAGAAATTTTAGATTTACAAATTAACTTAAACACATATGGAAACGGTAATTCCACCAGTAGATCGCATATTAATTGAAAAAGAATTGACAGATGAATTGTTTTTCAGGGATACCAATAATGGTAATAATAAAATTTACATTTTTACGCATGATCAGGCACCCAACCTGATGCGCGAACTGGGCCGGATCCGTGAGAATACTTTTCGTGAGTCAAGAGGAGGTACGGGTAAATGTTGCGACATAGATACCTATGATACCGGAAAATCACCCTTTAAACAATTAATTGTTTGGAATCCCGAGGATAAGGAAATAGTTGGTGGCTACCGATATATAATGGGAAAAGATGCTGAAAAGGATGAGAAAGGTTTTCCTAAAACCCCAACATCCAAATTATTTAAGTTCTCAGATAAATTCGTAAAGGAATACTGGCCTGTAACTTTTGAATTGGGGAGGTCATTTGTTCAACCGGTTTACCAACCCACAGTAAACCTGAGAAAAGGGATGTACTCATTAGATAATCTGTGGGACGGGCTGGGTGCCATTTCTGTTGATAATCCAGAAGTAAAATACAATTTTGGAAAAATTACCATGTACCCGAGTTTCGATTCCTTTGCAAGGGACATGATCCTGTATTTTATGCATAAGTATTTTCCTGATAATGATAAACTTGTAGAACCACGAAAGCCTCTAGTGATCCAAACCAGGGAAAAAGTTTTAAAAAGTATTTTTTCAGGTGCCAATTATGATGAGGACTATAAAATATTGGTACAGAAAGTAAGGCGATTAGGCGAACAAATACCACCACTTGTAAATGCTTATATGAACCTCTCAGGATCGATGCGGACATTTGGAACTGCAATAAATGAATCTTTTGGAAATGTAGAAGAGACTGCCATCATCATTACTATTGCGGATATTTATGATTATAAAAAAGACAGGCATATGTCAACTTATAAATCTAATGATTAAATGAAATAATGCTTAAATGCTTGAATGAGAGAATGCTTAAATGATTAAATGCCTCAATCGCACAAATAATTAGTATGAAATAAATAGTTAATTAAATTTATGTGGATTAATAACTATAGTATCATAACTAATACAGTATTCTAGCATTCTTTCATTTTATCATTTTTTTCTTTTTAAATTTAAACTATGCAAATCAAACAAGCCCGATTCGTTGTAAGCAATACCAATCATTTAAAATGTCCCCCAGCGGATATACCGGAATATGCTTTTATCGGACGTTCAAATGTGGGTAAATCTTCCTTAATCAATATGTTAACAGGTCGAAAAGCCCTGGCGAAAATTTCGGGTACTCCTGGAAAAACACAATTGATCAACCATTTTATGATAAATGAAAAATGGTATCTGGTCGACCTTCCGGGATATGGCTTTGCAAAAATATCAAAATCCATCAGGCAGAAATGGGAGAATATGATCTGGAATTATTTAATAAATAGATCAAATCTGATAACCTCATTTATTTTGGTTGATGCCAGGCTGGAACCACAAAAAGCCGATTTGGAGCTGATAAACGTGTTTGGAGAAGAAGGCCTGCCATTTGTAGTGCTATTTACCAAAATTGATAAACTTTCCAAACGGAAATTATCAGTCAATGTTGAAAATTACCGAAAAAAATTAAGCGAGCAATGGGAGGAACTGCCCCTTTCAATTCTTACATCGGCTAAAACAGGCACAGGGAAAGAGGATATCCTGGCATATATTGACGAAACACTAGAGCAGATCAATTAATGGTCACATTAATTTAATCCTTATTTTAATTTTCCTGTATTTTTTTTATAATTTCTTCTCCAGTTAATGATACATCCTGGACCATGACCATCTGAATTTTCTTTTTTTCAAGTATGGTTCTTACTTTTCGACCATATTCGCAGGCAACTATCATTTCAATATTTTGATCAATCAGTAAATCAACGACATGTTTTCCTACGCTATCCTTTTCAGCAGCATACTTATTTTTTATAAAGCTGGTTGTTTTGGAATCTAAATCATAAATGCAGAAATATTTACTCCTGCCAAAACGGTCATCCAGTTTTTCAGTTAAATTATTTCCTTTTAGTGCAATGGCAAGTTTCATTTAACTATTTTCTGATTTTGAATAATGATCATGTAAAGTTTTAGTAGTGTCATCTTTTTTGCAAAAGGGACAGGAACTATTTTTATCAATCAAATTAAAAGAAATTTCACAGTGGGTACAATAATACCAGTTTTCCTCGAAATAAATATTTCCACCTTTAAAATTGATGTTTTTACTCTCTGCAATAGCTGTTGCTATTTTTTTTCTTGCCCTATCGTAAATACGTGTAAGAGTTGGTCTGGAAACATTCATAAACAAAGCAACATCTTGCTGGTTTAAGTTTTCATAATCCAGTAATTTTATTGCTTCAAGCTCATCCATGTTAAGTTCTATGGATTCTGGATTAGTTTTCCCAATAGCTTTATAACCATCAAATCTGGGGGGTAAAAATACCTTTCGTTGTTTTTGTTTTCTTGGCATATAAAAAGATAACAAATGTAATGAACATATGTTCGATTGTCAAGTTTGTAGGAAATAATGTAATTTTACAAAAATGATTAAACAATGAAGGATGGCTAAAGTAATTATCGAACATCTGGCGGAATCTGAAATTGGTAAAAGAGGTATTCGCAACTGGCCCATTTGGGAAAAGGAAATTTCTCGTTTTGACTGGTTGTATGATGGAGATGAGGAATGTTTGATAATAGAAGGAGAGGTAATTGTTGAAACTGAAAAGGGCAGTTTTTCAATTAAAAAGGGTGATTTTGTTACTTTTAAAAGTGGGTTAAAATGTGTTTGGGACATTAAGAA
>DAOVYU010000012.1 GCA_030635465.1 Bacteroidales bacterium
ATGTTCCGGCAATAAGAAATATGGAAATAACAAATTGAGTTATTACCATTACATTCCTGAACCCGGCCTTTTTAGTGTTGTTAAAAATAAACCCTTTCAATACTGAAATAGGTTTAAATTTTGACATATAAATTGCTGGATAGCTACCTGCCAGGAATCCAACAAATAAAACGATACCAATAAGGAAAATTAGATATTTCCAATTTAGGAATAGGTTCATTGTGAAGTTATTCCCGGTCAAATTATTCAGGAGTGGCAACATTAAGTCGAAAAGAACTACCGCCAAAACTAAACTTATGACCACAATAATTAAAGATTCAAGTATAAACTGTTTGAATAACATACCTTTATTGGCACCAAAAACTTTTCTTAAACCTACTTCGGTCGATCGTTTTGCAGATCGAGCTGTAGATAAATTGATGAAATTAATACAAGCAATTATTAAAATAAGAATAGCAACTGCTGCAAAAATATAAACTCTTGATGCATCGCCGTTGACTCTCATTTCATGCAGGATATTGGAATGTAAATAAATACTGGTGATTGGCTGTAAATAAACATCATAAGTGCCTCCAATCTGAGCTAATCTTTCGGCCATATTCTTATCAACAACCTCAGCAATTTTTGTTTCAACTTCTGAGATATCAGATCCGGGATACAGTTTGATATAGTTTAATGTAGAATAGTTAAAAAGTGAACTTAAAAAGTTCTTCCACCGTTCGTTTTGATATAATGTGGAAAAAGAAACAAGGATGTCAAAATCGAGATGGGTTTTTTCAACTATATCGTTTACTATTCCAGTTACTGTATAGCTTTTGTCATTGTTCCAGGTAATTTGTTTTCCAACAGGATCATCATTGCCAAAAAATTTATTAGCCATTTTTTCTGTAAGCACAATACAATTAGGATGAACCAATGCTGTTAATGGATCACCCTGAATCAGGTCAAATGAAAAAATTTCAAAAAACGAAGAATCAGCATATAATATTTTTTCTTCGTAAAAGGATTTTTCCCCTGCTGACAGTAAGGTCATTCTCCCTTCACGGATTCTTGTATAGCCAATAACTTCAGGAAGTTCTTTGTGTAATAAATATGCAAACGGGCCCCCGGTAACAGCTGCCTCAAATTCATTTCCCGACATACTGGCTTTCACCGCCAGTCGGTGAATATTTTCGGCATCCTTAAAATGATCATCAAAGCTTAGCTCTGTATGAACATGAAGGAATATTAGAAAACTACAAGCCAGGCCAATTGCAAGGCCGATGATATTAATGATTGAAAAAGACTTGTTTTTAACAAGATGTCTAAAAGCAAGTTGAAAGTAACTCTTTATCATAGTTTAAATTGGTTAGGTTTGTCTATAATAATAATTATTATAGATGGTAAACTGTAAATATGGTTACTAGTAAAGTTATAAGCTATATTAAAACATCTTCTCTTCGTCTGAACATCAGTGGAATGTTACCGTCATCAGGTGCGCCAATTTCTACCAATTCCCAGTTTTTCTCCTTTTCTTCAATATAATGTTTTAAAACAGTGACTTTGTCTTTTGGCGGAACTTCGTTTTTTTCCCAGTTCAGCAATTCAACTTTGTAATGAATGGTTCGCTTTTTTCCATTTATGCTAACTTCAATTTCAACATTTTGTTCCGGTTCAACCTCAGGTATTAGAATTACAACTTCTCTCATAGCAAATTAGTTTAAATAGTTTTTTTGGTTACCATCGATTCCTTTACGGCCGATTATTTTTTTGCTTCATGCTTGAAGTAAATTTTACTGACAATTTTCCAGCCTTCTTCAAATTTATAAAGCGACAGATAATCCGTATAAATCTGATTTCCTCCCTTATATAATTCTATTTTAGCGATAGCAGCGGTGCCGGTAATATCGATAACCGGATATTTACAGGTAACGATTTCATCTTCTTTTGGGGGTCCTGGATTTTCTTTCAGTTCATTTTCATGATATTTGATCCAGCTATAGATGGGCCATTTTGTAAGATCATCATTTCTTAATCCCAACAAATTAAATCCTGGATGAAATCCTTTTTCAACATCAGAAACTGGCCCTTTATTTTGCAGGCCATCCACATAGGCCGTTTGTATTACCTTTTTAATGGCTTCTTTTTCCTCATTTTCACCTGCTACCAGGTAAAAGGGCAATAGAGCTACAATTGTGATAATCGTGAATAATTTTTTCATTGTTAGTTGACTTTAAATTTTAACGGAACTTACTTTTCCTTTAATATTTTCATTGATGATTTGACCATCAAATAGACGTACTACACGTTGTGCATATTCGGCATCACGTTGTGAGTGGGTAACAATGATAAGTGTAGTTCCATTTTGATTCAACTCTTCCAACATGTTCATCACTTCTTCACCATGGGCAGAGTCAAGATTTCCTGTTGGCTCATCCGCAAGGATTAATTTTGGTTTTGCTACAACAGCCCTTGCAACTGCCACACGTTGTTGCTGACCACCTGACAACTGTAGTGGAAAGTGCTTTTTCCGGTGACTGATCTTCATATATTCCAAAACTTCTTCTACCCTTTGTTTTCTTTCTGAGGATTTCATTCCCAAATAAATTAACGGAAGCTCCACATTTTCAAAAACGTTAAGTTCGTCAATCAAGTTAAAGTTTTGAAATACAAATCCGATATTCTCTTTCCGGAGTTTTGCACGCTGTCTTTCAGAATGGCCTGCTACATCCTGGTCAAGAAAAAAGTAACCACCTCCTGTGGGATTATCAAGCAGCCCAAGAATGTTCAGGAGAGTTGATTTTCCACAACCTGAAGGACCCATTACTGCAACAAATTCTCCTTGTTTAATTTCAAATGAAACTTCATTTAAAGCAGTAGTTTCTACTTCATCGGTTCTAAAAACCTTTGTTAAATTTTCTGTTCTAATCATAGTTGTTATATTTTGTTTATTACTAAATTATTTCTTTTTGCTCTTTGCTACTTAAAAACAAGCTTTTCTTTACTGCCAAATGAATCATATGATGAAATAATCACCTGTTCCCCAGGCTCAAGACCTTCCATTACTTCATAGTAGTTGGTGTTTTGTCTTCCTATTCTTATCTTGCGTTTTGTGGCAAATGTACCTGATGGATCAACAAAATAGATCC
This sequence comes from Bacteroidales bacterium, assembly GCA_030635465.1. GTDB lineage: Bacteria > Bacteroidota > Bacteroidia > Bacteroidales > JAADJA01 > JAADJA01. The sequence goes on from DAOVYU010000012.1 coordinate 3,129, forward strand.
AGTTTCCTCCGGTTTCCTGGAAAAATCCGCCCCGCTTTACAATAATAGCATCTGTCGAACTACTGAAGCTTAAGCGTAGCTGTACCGTTTGTCCTCTTTTAATTTGATCAGGTTGTTCACCTTCGAAATAAAGGTCTACCTGGAATGATCCATTTGTTACATTTGTATAGATTTTACCAATTGCGAGATAATATGTTTTTCCTGCAAAATCAAATTCGGCAAATTGCCCGATGTATACTCGCGAAATGTAACGCTCATCAATATTCGCTTTTAATTTAAACCCATCTAGCATGTCAATCTGACCTAAATGTTCGCCGGCAGACTTTGTTTCACCTATTTCAACACTGAAAGAAGATAGTTGGCCATCAGTTGGAGACTTAATATAAAGGTTCTCCAAATTTTCCCTTAACATAACCAGGTTCAGCTCCATGCGCTCCATTGTTTTACCAATTTGAATACTCCTGGCAGCAGCAGAAATGGAATCCAGCTTTTTAAGTTCTACAGAAATGTGTAATTGTTTTACAGTAAAATCATAATCTCTTTTGGCGTCTTCAAATTCTTTATCCGAAATAACTTCTTCATTATAAAGTTGCTGATTTCTTTCAAAGTCACGCTTTGTTTGGTCGATCTGGTATTGCAAATTAACAATTTCACTTTGACGCTGGAACTTATTTTGCTCAAGCCCGATTTTTGTATTTTGCAAGTTGTTAATCGCTTCAAAAATTCGTGTTTCCTGTTCCATTAAACTAAGTTCCATATTGGCGTTGGCTAGCTTCATGATGGTATCTCCTTTGTCGAGGAGTGCACCATCTTCTACATATACTCTTTCGACAAAACCACCCTGAACAGCATCAATGTATATAGTATTTCTCGGAAAAACAACACCATCAACCGGTATAAACTCCTGAAACTTATCGGCCAGTACAGATGCTATTGTAATCTGAGATTTATCAACATATAACTTGCTGCGCTTATCCCTGAAAAACAGAAGGTATAAAATGAACAGTACAAAAATGCTGATACCAGCAATATTCAATATTTTTTTTGTTGTCCATTTTTTCTTTTTTATGACTTTATCCATTCCCATAACCTCGTAATTTTTCTCTTATATTTTGATATTGTTTAAATCTGATAATTGATAACCTGTAGTAAATAGGCAGTGCTAGCATTGCTCCAATACTATGCCATTAATCTTAAAGCGTTGAAAAATAAAATATTATAAGTAGCATCTTCTTTAACATTTATTAACATTGTTCGGTGGTGGGCAATATTTGTACATATGCGAACAATTGAATAAAGACAGGAAAAAGTAACAGGGTTTACTATAATTCAAGGCTTTATCTATCTATTTGAATTCTTTCTGAATTAGTTATCGCGTTCAATAATTATTGTTAATTAAATAACAATAAGTAATTTTGCCCACCATTTTATACTTACTGCTATATGTACAAGATAGAATCACATCCGATACTAGATATACCAAAGCTTGAAGAAATTGAATTTAAATTCAATAAAGACATCATAAGGGCACAAAAGGGATATACCATTGCTGCCGCACTTCACCAGGCTGGATTTCCGGTTCACAGCCATAGTCTAAAAAATCGCAATCGTAGCCTGGAATGTGGAATAGGTAAATGTGGAGCCTGCGAAATGTTAGTAGACGGGGAAGTAAAGAGGATTTGTATCCAAAAAGTGGATGATATTAAAGAAGTACATGAGATACCTCACGATCATTCTCCAGAACCAGTAAAACTGAACAAGGACAAAGCTGTTGATGTATATAAAACGAATGTTGCTATTATTGGTGCAGGACCTGCAGGATTAGCTGTTCGGGAAGAATTAAATAGCAAGGAAATTGATAATATAGTCATTGACAATAATGACAAAATTGGAGGACAGTTTACAATGCAAACCCATCAATTTTTCTTTTTTGAAAAAGAAAAAAAGTTTGGGGGCATGCGAGGGTTTGATATTGCCAAAACATTAGCTGGAGAGGATCATACTGGAATTTTTCTGAATTCAACAGTTTGGGATATCCTGGAAGGAAACAGGCTGGCTGTTAAAAATATTTCAACCAATGAGATTTACTTTGTTGATACCGAATATATTGTCATTGCAACCGGCGCAGTACCATTTATGCCCACATTTGAAAATGACGATCTTCCTGGTGTGTTCACTGCGGCGGTAGTTCAAAAAATGATGAACGATGAGCTAACCTTATTAGGTAAAAATGTACTGACAGTCGGTGCAGGGAATATTGGATATCTTACCTCATATCAATTGATGCAGGCCGGGGCCAATGTAAAGGCGATCATTGAAGCACAGTCGAATGAAGGAGGCTTTCCGGTTCAAGCAAATCGGGTGAGGAGGCTGGGTATTCCAGTTATTCTTTCGCATATACTTCTGAAGGCAATTCCAAATAAAGATAATACAGGGATTAAAGGTGCAGTGGTTGCTGAATGTGAAAATTTTCAACCCATTCCCGGAACAGAAAAAATAATTGATGGCATTGATGCTATTAACATCTGTACAGGACTGGTTTCCGATGATCAGCTATTGATAAAAGGAAATGAAATTTTTGGAAGGAAATGTTTTGGTGCTGGAGATTCTATCAGGATTGGTGAAGGGACAAGTGCCGTTTTACGAGGAAAACAGGTTGCTTTTGAGATTATTCAAGAGCTTGGAAAATCCAATGATTACGATGATTATCTTGCTGTTTCGAAAGAATATATCGATTCACAGCAACATCCATTTAAAGTGATTGACCAACCATATCTTCCGACAAAAGAAAGAATGGAAGGGAAACCCTTTGTACAAATTGACTGCTTGTATGGTTTTGCCTGTAATCCATGTGAATTTGCCTGCCCACATGGTGCCATTACTAAAACCTCAACCAGCACAGTTCCCCAGATTGATTTTGCCAAGTGCATTGGTTGTATGGATTGTGTTTATCAATGTCCTGGCTTAGCCATTTTTGGATATTTTTTAAAAAAGAACTGGCTGTTTCTTCCTATCGAATATGCTGCTTTTGAAGGAGAGGAAGTTTATTTGGTGGATAATAATGGTGAGCAATTGGGAGAGGGTGTCATCACAAAAATCCTAAAAAAGAAAAACAAAACCAATATTGCCCGGGTACAATCTATTGACCTTCATGGAGAGGCATTAACAAATGTTCGGGGGTTTATTGTAAAAGATAATTACCCTGAAAAATTTAATTTTAAAAATGCTGAAGAAATAGAATCTGAAACATATGTATGTCATTGCGACGATGTTAAGTTGGATGAAATTATGGAAGTAATTGGTGACAGGAAATTCATCTCTGTTGATGAGATAAAGCATACCACACGATTGGGGATGGGAGCCTGTAGGGGTAAACGTTGCATTCCAAGATTAAAGCAAACCATTCGGTCAAATGGGATTTCAATTGTGGGAGAGGCAACACCTCGTGGCCCGTTATCAAATCAGATCTCTATGGGTGATTTATATCCAAAAGACCTCAAGGAAAATATTATCATTAGTACCAATGGGAACAAGGTTAAAAAAGTTCAGGTTAAATCGTTGGTTGCTGGTGGTGGTATTGGAGGATCTGCTTTGTTCAGGTATTTGGCCGAAGAAGGAATGGAGCCTGTTTTGTTCAATTATGGTAGGGGAGCATCCTGGAGGAATATTGCAGGTGGCCGACCTAATTTTAGTTTGCCAGAATTATCTGATATTGCCAGTAAAAATCTGGACATTTTTAGAGAACTTCACAAAATAAAAAACATTGATTTTCTACCGATTGACTATGTGACTTTTGCACATGATGAAAATATGGTAAAGGCCTTAGAAGCTTCCATGGCCTGGTCGGATGCATACATGGTTGACCCGAAAGATTTTCAAAAGGAAGTTTCTCCTCATATCAATCCGAAGTTAGATACTTATCTCTCAGCTTTGGTAACTAAAAATTGCTGGCAGGCCACTCCGGGAAGGGTCATTGATTTGATCAGAAGGTTAGGAATTGATAATGGGGGTAAAATTCTGGAAGACTGCAAAATGTTGGATGTCAAAAAGATTGGTGATAAATATTATGTATTAGTTCAGGATCACGATAAACAATTCATTCAATTTGAAACTGAAGTATTTATCAATGCTTTAGGTCCGGAAGGAGAAAAGTTTGCCAAAAAACTGGGTATTGAAACAGGTATATATCCAGTGAAGCATCAAGCATTTATTACAAGGAGGTTACCTATGATGGGTAAAAATGGTATTCCGCTACCAATGATCATTGACAGAAGAAAATATAAAGGATTTTCTGCAGTGTATGGACAACAGCTAGCTGAAACAGGACAAATTATTGGCTGTGCATCTCCTGCAGTTGAACCACCGGAAACCGACAAGAACTTAAAGATCAATTCACAGGATTTCCTGGAAATAGCTTCTGAAGTATTTGTGAATTGGATTCCTGAACTCTCATCAGTAGGATTCCAGGCCATATGGGCAGGTTATTATGTAGAGCCCCGTATGATTGTGGATCCTGATTTAGGATTGTTTATTGGATTGCGTGGACAGGGGTTTATGTTGGGCCAGTACCTTGCTAAACTTTATGTAGATCAATTAATGGGTAATCCAGTGCCTGACTATTTTAACAGGTTGACTATGAAGGGCGATGGCCTTCTGGAGAAGGCATTTAAATAATTTGCGCCTTAATCAATTCTTATTTTGTCATTCTGAGCAAAGCGAAGAATCTCAATATGCAATAACATTAACAATTTTAATTTTATCGGCATATTATATTCCTGTTAAGTTGGTATAAAGTTTGTAATCATTTGAGGAAAAAGATTATTCCATGTTCCTCAAAATCAAGAGAAAAATTAATACTGAATTGGATGTTAAATCCATCTCTGATGAGGAATTAATTGCAATATCTAAAGACACTTCTGAAAATCACATTTTATCCGAACTTTTTGAACGATACACTCATTTGATTTTTGGTGTGTGCATGAAATACCTGAAGAATGAAGAAGAATGTAAGGATGCAGTTATGCAGGTTTTCGAACAATTATTCACTAAATTAAGAACTCAGGAAATACAAAATTTTAAAAGCTGGATTTATACTGTTTCCAAAAACTTTTGTTTGATGAAGATCCGTCATGAGCAATCGGTTCGAAAACATAAAGTTGAATATTATGCAAATATGCAGCAGGAAATTATGGAATCCACTGAAGTATTTCATCAATTTAACAAAGAGGAGCTAAATAACAGGATTCCGAAATTGCAAAAAGGAATTGAACAATTAAAAACAGATCAGCGCAAATGTATAGAATTGTTATATTTACAGGAAAAATCATACAAGGAGGTAGCTGAAATGACAGGATATAGCTTAAAACAAGTAAAAAGTTACATTCAAAATGGTAAACGGAATTTGAAGATTTTTTTAGAGAATGAGTGAATCAAAAATACATAATGACATATTTACAAATTCAGGATGCTTAACTTCAGATACCCTGAAAAGCTATCTTACCGGAGAAGAATTATCCGATATAGAGCTTGCTCATGTAAAGGATCATTTAAATGTTTGTGAGTTTTGTTCAGATGCATTGGAAGGACTTCAGTTAATGTCTGATCCTAAAAAGCTGGATTCAATTGTATCTGAAATCAATGAAAATTTACATGTCAGACATGTTAATAAGGCTGATAAAGTACAACCAAAAAAATTCAATTTACAACCAAAGCTATATTATTTTGCAGCAGCAGCTTCTGTGCTCATTTTAATTGGGTTTTATTTTTATCTCCAAGAATATTTAAACAGCGAATCTACATCTCAATCAATTTCACAAGTTATAGATCTGGATAATAAAAGCATCCCCCCTATGCCCAAAGCTAAATTTCAGGAAATCGGATCTAAACCTGAAGGTATTTCACAACAGAATCTTGAAGAAGCTGAACCAATTCAAAAGGAAAAATCAAAAGATCAAATCAAAATTGAAAATACAACACAGGTAGCTGAAATTAATCAATCTATAGAACAAGATGTGGATGAAGAAGATATAGCTTATGTTCCACCATTAAAAGCAGTTCGCGGACCAGAAGATGTTCCCAAATCACTTGGGAATAGGGATCGTGTGACAGATGCTGAAGAAACATTTGAGTCAGAAGAATATGTAGCAGTGGATATAGCAAGCACACAACCAATTGAGTATTATATTGGAGGAGTAATTGTTTATGATAAAGCAAATGATAAATTAGGTTTAACTTCTTTCTCTGCGAAGTCCAATACATTATCAGAAAAAGGTTCACAGAATAAAAAAATGGTTGTAGTGCCTCAAACGACTGCTTCAGGGTCGAAACAGGAAATGAATGATGAACTGATGGAAGATAATGTCGATCCTGCACAAAGTAATTTTGAGAATGAAACAAAATTGATTGATGAAAATCATTTTTTCTCAATGGGCAATGAGGTGCCTCAATATCCTGGAGGTTATGAAGCTTTGATCGAATATTTAAATAGCAATCTAAATTATCCCAAAGAAGCCAGAGATCAAGGCATTCAAGGACAACTCGTTATTTCGTTTATCATCGAAAAAAATGGGGAATTATCATCAGCATCAATCATTCATGGAATTGGTGGAGGTTGTGATGAAGAAGCCCTTCGTGTAATAAAATTGATGCCCGACTGGCAACCGGCTTATAAAGAAGGTAGTCCGAAAAGAGTTTTATTCAATATGCCAATCACTTTTAAGTTGAATTAGTTTATTATTCCCTGAAAATATCTTTCAATTTTCTGTCATGAACTATTTTATAACATGAAATAGTATAGGGAAAATAGGGGCTATAAAGTTGACTTTATTACACTATTTCCCCTATACCCTCGTTTTTCCGAGTTCTTTGGTAGAAAGTAAACCACAGGCAGCTTCAATGTCCTGACCCCGGGATGCTCTTAATGTTGTTCGAATCCCTTTTTTATTCAATGCATCTCTGAACGCCTCGATGGTTTTGTCATCTGAGGTTTGATAGGGCGCATCTGGTATGGGATGAAATCTGATTAGGTTTATTCTGCAACGAATTCCATTTAAAATTCTGGCAAGTTGCTTAACATGCAAAGGAGTATCGTTCAAATCTTTAAACATAATATATTCGAAAGAAACACGCCGTTGCCGGCCCAAATCATAGCTTCTAATAACCTTTAACACTTCTTCGATGGGATGATTATTCTGGACTGGCATGAGTGTTTTTCGTTCCTCATCAAAGGGCGTGTGTAAACTTACTGCCAGATGACATTCGCTACTGTCCAAAAACTTTGTCATTGCACCTATTATTCCTATGGTTGAAACCGTGATTCTTCTTGGGCTCATAGCAAAACCCCAATCTGATGTTAGTATCTCCAGGCTTTGCATTAAGTTTTGGTAATTGTCAAGGGGTTCCCCCATTCCCATATAAACAATGTTAGTCAGGCTATCTTTTTCAGGAAGGCTTCTCACTTGATTCACAATTTCACCAGCTGTAAGGTTACTCTGAAATCCTTGACGGGCGGTCATACAAAAGCGGCATCCCATCCTGCATCCTACCTGTGAAGAAACGCATAAAGTTGCTCGTTCCCGGGAGTTATCGGGAATATATGCTGCCTCAACAAAGCGATTGTTTTTTACGGGGAACAGATATTTTTTAGTTCCATCAGATGAACTACTTACAGAAGAATGAGCGGTCAGTCCAATGTCATAATTTTCTGCCAATAAGTCCTG
>DAOVYU010000228.1 GCA_030635465.1 Bacteroidales bacterium
ACTCTCTACCCCTTGGTTTGCAAGATAAAGCATTGATTGCAAAAATAAATGAAGAAGATGAATTTGAATCAGCAGGAGGAGAATGGGTAGATGGTGTCATCAAATCCAGGATACGTGAATTTGGTAATTACTGTATTGTAATTGATACCACAAGCCCAGAAATTAAAGCTATGAATATTAAGGATCAAAAAAACATTAAAGACCAACAAACCATAAAAATTAAAATTTCTGATGAATTATCTGGTATCAATAATTACGATGGAACATTAAACGGACAATGGATTTTGATGGAATATGATATAAAAAACAACTTATTGATTTATCACTTTGACAAACATTTAAATCCAGGATCCAATAATTTTGAACTTAAAGTAACTGACAAAAAAGGAAATCAAGCCAATTACAAGGCTGAATTAACATATTAAGTTTTACTTAATAACCTGGCAATGAAGATCAATATTTATCAAGTAGATGCCTTTACTGAAAAAGTGTTTGGGGGGAACCCAGCTGCAGTTTGCCCACTATTATCCTGGCCAGATGATAAAATCCTGCAAAGTATTGCTACAGAAAATAATTTATCAGAAACAGCATTTTTTGTAGAATACGAAGATAGCTTCCAAATCAGGTGGTTTACTCCTGAAGTAGAAGTAAATTTATGTGGCCATGCTACTTTGGCCAGCGCACACATTATTTTTAATGTTTTAGGATACACTAAGGAAATAATCCAATTTGATTCAAAAAGTGGGCTACTAAAGGTCTTCAGGAATGATAACTTATTGACCCTTGATTTCCCCTCAGCAGATCTATCACAAGCAATTATCAAAGGAAATTTCAGTGAGGCCATTGGAAAAATACCAATTGGTTTATTCAAGGGAAATAACAAACTACTTGCAGTTTATGAGAGTGAACAAGACATTGAGGCTATTAATCCTGATTTTGAAAAGTTAAGTAAATTGGATTATATGGGAGTAATTGTTACAGCACAAGGAAATAGTTCAGATTTTGTATCTCGCTTTTTTGCTCCAAAGGTTGGAATAAATGAAGATCCTGTAACAGGTTCAGCACATACCTTATTGATCCCATTTTGGGCTGACTACCTAAACAAAACAGAACTTCATGCTTACCAGCTTTCAAAAAGATCTGGTGAATTGTTTTGCGAATACAAAGGTGATCGTGTATGGATAAGTGGCCATGCCATTACCTACTTAACTGGAGAAATAGAAATTTAAATCAGTAAGACTATGATTTTGAGGTCAAAATCATTTAGCCAAACTAATGCCTGCCGAAACTGGCAGTACAGGCAGGGATCCCGAGCGAAAGTTGAGGGATCTCAAGGGTTTTATTCCCCGCACCTTGGTGCGCATGAAGAAATTATATTTCCATTTGATACCTCGTTAGCTCTGCTGCGAGGTAGTTCATTATTTCGATAAAAGTGGTTGGTTGATCTTAATTATAAATTAACCCAATATTAAATTTACTTGATTATATTATCATTCATTCAAAGAACTTTTCAGGATATTTTTTTATATTTTCGTATAATCAAAAATTAAAGCCATCAATAAGACTTTACTAAAATACTGGGGATATTCATCATTCCGTCCGATGCAGGAGGAAATCATCAATTCTGTGTTAGATGGAAAAGACACACTTGCTCTTTTACCTACCGGTGGTGGAAAATCAATTTGTTTCCAGGTACCTACTATGGCAAGAAAGGGTTTATGTATTGTTGTGACCCCCTTAATTGCACTCATGAAAGACCAGGTTGAAAACCTTAAAAAGAAAGGGATAAAAGCTGTAGCCATTTATTCTGGAATGCGTGTTAATGAAATGGAGCAAACCATCAACAATTGTATGTTTGGTGATGTGAAATTTCTTTATTTATCTCCTGAACGCCTTGAAACAGATCGGATCAAACAGAATATCGAGAAAATGAACGTGAGCCTACTGGCTGTTGATGAAGCTCATTGCATTTCTCAGTGGGGTTATGACTTCAGACCGTCATATTTAAATATAAATCTAATTAAGATTTATCTTCCAAACGTGCCTATTTTAGCTCTAACTGCAACTGCAACTGCAAATGTAGCTGCAGACATCCAGGATAAACTAAACTTCAGGGAGCCCAATCTTTTCCAGCAAAGTTTCGAACGAAAGAATTTAACCTATGTCGTTCAGTTTGAAGAAGACAAATTGAATCGATTGCTAAAAATTATCAATAACTTGAAAGGTAGTGGGATTGTATATTTACGTAGCAGAAAAAGAACTGTTGAGGTGGCAGATTTCCTCAAAAAGAACAATATAAGTGCTGGCTTTTATCATGCCGGACTCGACAGGTTGAGCCGGGATGTGAGACAAAATTCATGGATTTCTGGTGAAACAAATGTAATGGTTTCAACCAACGCATTTGGTATGGGCATCGACAAACCCAATGTAAGGTTTGTAGTGCATATGGACATTCCTGATAGCCTGGAAGCTTATTTTCAGGAAGCGGGACGGGCCGGAAGAGATGGTAAAAATGCATATGCTGTTTTGTTATATGAAAAAGCGGATATTTTAGAGTTAAAACAATTTTTAATTACCCAATACCCGGAGATTAAAGTAATTAAACAGATTTACCAGGCGATGGGAAATTACTTTCAGTTAGCAATTGGAAGTGGTCGGGATCAAAGTTTTGATTTTGACATTAACAGTTTTTGCTCGAGCTACAATTTGTCTTTTCAAGCTGTAATGCATTCACTAAAGTTTCTTGAAAAAGAAGGTTACCTTTTACTTCATGAAATGACGGATTCCGACTCAAAAATATTTTTTAAAACCTCAAAAGAAGATTTATATAAATTTCAGGTTGAAAATGCGAAATATGATAAATTCATCAAAATATTGTTAAGATCTTACAGTGGACTTTTCACTGAATTTGTTAAAATTAATGAAGAAGATATTGCCAGGCGAACAAATTTAAAAAGGGAGGCAATTGAGAGACAATTAGCCCAGCTTGAAAAATTTAACATCTTAATTTACCAGAAGAAAAAATCCAAACCTCAAGTCATCTTTTTAACAGAAAGGATTGATTCAAAGAACCTGTATATTTCCGACGAAACTTACAAGATCAGAAAAAAATCTGCAGAAGAAAGGTTAAATGCAGTGATCAATTATATACAAAACGATAATAAATGCCGCAGCATTCAATTGCTTAAATATTTTGATGAGAAGCAATCTAAACGTTGCGGAAAATGCGATGTTTGCATTGAACGGAATAAAATTGAATTAAGTGAATTAGAATTCGATACCGTTGTAAAAAAGATTAAACCAGCACTGCTGGAATCTCCTGTGACAATTGAAGAAATAGCATCATTTATACCAGATGTAAATGATGATAAGATCATTAAAGTTGTTCAGTGGCTCCTGGATAATGATAAACTCAATTATGATAGTCAGCAGAAACTACAGTGGAAAGTATAATCACAAACAAATGCGCAAAGAATGAGATTTCCAACAGAGCTTGTACCCGGTAAACTGGTCAAACGATACAAACGTTTTTTGACTGATGTTGAACTGAAAGATGGTTCCATTGTCATTGCCCATTGTACAAATTCCGGTTCCATGAAAACCTGCATAGAAGAGAGCGCTCCTGTATACCTCACCCCTGTTGATGATCCCAAACGAAAAACCAGATTCACCTGGGAAATGATCTATATGAACAATGGATGGATTGGCATAAATACGATGATCCCAAATTTACTGGTTTATGAAGCTATCAAGGCTAATAAAATTGAAAAATTGATGGGATACACTCATGTAAAACGCGAAGTAAAATTTGGAGACAGCCGTTTTGATATATACGCAGAAAATGATCACGAAAAATGTTTTATAGAAGTAAAGAATGTTACCATGAAAGTGGATCATTTTGCCCGTTTCCCTGATGCAAAAACCACACGTGGCAAAAAGCATCTCAACACATTGATGGAAGTAAAAGAACAAGGAATACGAGCTGTAATGGTTTTTGTGATCCAGCGAACAGATATTGATACTTTTGAACCGGCCTGGGATATTGATCCGGAATATGCAGAAACTTTGGTTAGAG
>DAOVYU010000354.1 GCA_030635465.1 Bacteroidales bacterium
CGGTACTAGTGATATTTCATTTCTGGACAGTCAGAAAGATACGACTGAAGAAAAACTTGACTTTTACAGTGGAGATGGATATGATCTCATAAATGGCTCGGATATGGCTGTTTTTGGAATTTCTCATACTTACCTGATCAATAACACAACTTATACAAAACTTACGATTGCCGGAACATATCATAATTTTCATACAACCATCGACACCATTTCACCTATTACAAAAGAAATTTTGCCATATTTCAGGAACAGTCATAAAGAACAAAAGTTATTTGCCAACTTTTTCCTTAATAAAAAAGTAAACTCTCAACATACTCTTAAAGGGGGATTTATAATAAGTCAGTTAAATTATGATTTTGTGGATAGCGTATACAAAGATGATTATGATAGGTTTGATATTATTACTGACTTTGATGGTACTACATATTTATTCCAACCTTATTTAGAATGGCAATATAAAATTACTAACCAACTAACTTTAAATACAGGTCTTCACTACCAGCAATTCTTTTTCAATAACAGTTGGTCGGTTGAACCAAGGTTGGGATTGCGCTGGCAAGCTAAATCCAATCAGGTATTCAGTTTCGGTTATGGGTATCATAGTCAATTGGCACCCATAACAGCATATTTTAATCAAACGAGGCTGACTGATGGATCATATTACAGGCCAAATGAGGACCTGGACATGACCCACAGCCAGCATTTTATCCTCGGATATGACTGGAACATAACGCAAAACCTGCGACTGAAAACAGAAGCATATTACCAGCATATTAGTAATGCCGGTGTAGATGGAAACAAACAAAATGCATATTCCATATTAAACCAGGGTGCAAATTTTTATGTGTGGACACCTGATACACTAACCAATAATGGCACAGGTACTAATTATGGATTGGAATTGACACTGGAAAAATTTCTAAGCAATGGATTGTATTATCTGATTACCGGATCACTATATGAATCAAAATATAAAGGAAGTGATGGAGTAGAACGAAATACAGCATTTAATGGGAATTTTGTTTTTAATGGATTGATTGGTAAGGAATGGGTATTGGGGAAAAATCCTGAAAAAAGAAAGAAAAGACAATACCTATTTATGCTTGATTTTAAAACAACATATGCAGGTGGACAGAGATACACACCTCTTACTGCGGAGCAAATTGGACCAGAGGAGTATGTAGCCAACTACAATGAAGAAAATGCTTATTCACAGCAGTTTAAGAATTATTTCCGGACGGATTTAAGAGTCGCCATTAAACAAAATTCCAAAAAAATCTCGATGGAATGGGCCATTGATATTCAAAATTTATTTAATACACAAAATATTTACAGTCAAACATTCAATGCGAATACAGGAGAGGTTAAATATACTTATCAAATGGGGATTTTGATAATCCCACAATTCAGGATTATCTTTTAATAAACATTTAAAATATTAAAACTTCCCTTTCAAATCGGGACTCGACAGGATGTTGAGTACAATATTCAGTGTATCCTCTTTTTGTAGATCTTTGAAAAGGTCCTTGATTTCCTTTTTCTTCTCATCTGTTGATTTTTCTGAATTTATAATGGATTTTATCTTGCGGAATTGTGATACTTTTATATCATCCTCAAGTGCTGTTAATAATACGCCTACAGAAATAAGATCCTGAGAGGGATGAGATTGATCAGGAAGTCCAAAGGTGCCTAACTCATCAATGGAAGCTTGTAATATTTCTTTACCCAATTTTTTACATGTTTCCAAATAGGCAGAACTTCCTGAAGTATCACGTAAAGCCCAGCTTGAATAATCGTATTCTATTTTTTCAATTTGATGAATCTTTTGGTTGTTATCACCAAATATTCTTGCCAATAATACGATGGTGTATTGTTTCCAGGCTTCAAGGTCAAAACTCTTTGATGCCAGTTTATTAATTTGCTCCTCTAGTAGTTTTATCTCTTTCATTACATTATTATTGTCTTCCAAAGATAACAAAAAAAGCCGGGAAATATTTTCCCGGCTGCATAGAACTACATAAAAAAATTAGAGGTAGAATCAAGGTTTCTTTCAAACTATTGGATTCAATAAATACATTCAGTATCCTGCATTATTAATTCCTGATTTATTTTTTAATAAACTTTTTAGTTTCTAATAGCCCCTGTGTATCAAAAAGGTTTATGATATGTATGCCAGGATTAATTCCTGACAAATCAACGTTGTTAGTTTGTTGGTCAGTTAAAATTTGTTCCATAACGAGCTGCCCCATTAAATTTACTACTTGAATTCTCGTGATATTCTTATTACTTTTAACAAACATTTTATTTATTACCGGGTTTGGATAAACCAAAACCTCTTCTGAAGATATTTTTTCGTCAACAGAGGTATAAATATCTTGATTGTAGTAGTACGCTCCCATATCAGATATAGTTCCATCCGGATCAAAAATAAAACTAGGGTCACCAGCATCAATACAAGGGCTCTTTTCTCCATTTTCTTCGGGAAAATTTGACCATTGTAAACTATAATTTTTATTAAAAGGATCTATAAACAATGGATCTTCTGAAATGTTGCCACTTCCAGCTATACCACCTTGAATATTAGAAAAGTTGATTTCCAGGGATTCAAAGGTTGAAAAAATTTCGTCTGGTTCATTATTCCATACAATAGAGTTTGCAATTTCATTTTCATAAAATGAATACAAATAGTAAAAAAGTCCACCTCCCTGGATTGCGGAATTATTAGTTATAGTGGTGTTTATAAAATCAATATTTGATTCATAAATATAAGCTCCACCACCTATTGCATTTGCATGATTATCAGCAAGTAAAACATGATCAAAAGTTATATAGGTAAAAGATTCGGTTTGAATACCTCCACCATTTTCAGCTGTATTCTCACTGATAATTACATTTATGAATTCACCACTTGACATATTACAATATATACCTCCACCGTTTGTAGCAGAATTGGAAGTAATCTCAAGATTCTCTACATAAA
>DAOVYU010000212.1 GCA_030635465.1 Bacteroidales bacterium
GAGATTATATTAATACCTATATTATTTCTTGTGCTATTATAATCTATCCATTCACCATTAATTTTAATCTGTATCCATGCATGTCCTGTATTCTCACCATATCCTATTACATATCTAACCTCTAATCCTTTTTCTTCTCTTCAAACAATTCCAACTGATTCTCGGTAACATAATATTCATCAGGAACGTTCCTGTCAAATCCATTGATATATCGTTTGATTGATTTTTTAATCAATTTGGTGGGTGTTGTTTTTCTGGCTTTGCAGTAATTTGCCAGGGACTTTTTTTGTTTGGAGCTAAGCTTGATGGTAAGTTTGGAGTATCTGATTTTTTTCCGCTTCTTTTTTCTTTTTGTATGAGGCATACAAGGATTTTGATGTAAAAATAATCATATCGCGAAAAATAAATTGTACCAGGTTGATAAAACTTGCTAACAATGAAATTTTAATAGTGGTAAATAATCAGTTGATAAGATCTTTGATTAATCCGGACCAATGCAAATATCCTGGTTCAGTTAAATGTACACCATCATAAGTATACTTTTCATCCATCTGTCCTTTTTGATTCAAAAAATCAGGGTGAATATCAATAAAGGAAATATTGTTTTTTGTACAAAAATCCCTCAAACTATTATTAACCTGGTAAACTTTTGAATTGATGTTATCGAAACTCAAAAGATTGGCTTCATTTACTGGCAATATACTTTGACAATAGATGACTGTTTGTGGAGATTTTTCCTTGATTTCATTTAAGATTCTGGCGATATTTTTAAGGACCATATCAGTGTTTATTCCCTGATAAATATCATTGATCCCGATCATTAAAAATAACATGGCTGGTTTAGCATTGAAAATTTCTTCTAATCTGTATATTACATGCTCAGTCATATTTCCACTTATTCCCCGATTCCTGAGATTGTTTTTGCTAAAATATTTTTTCAGATCAAAGCTTTCAGTAAGACTATCACCTAAAAATACAATGTCTTTTCGAGTGATGGGTTCAGGAGTATACATAGCTAATCAATTGGTACAACAAGGATACAAATAGAAAATATTTAGAACACGGATAATACGAATTTTCCTGATTTTCACTGATTTTTATATTTGTTTATCCGCGTTTATCTGCTTAATCAGCGTTATCTGTGTTCCATTCAAATATTATTAAAGAAGTTTGTCGTGCATCCAAACAAAGGATTAAAATCTTAAATCCAGTATTAATAATTAAAGATTACTCTTCTTTATCAGCAAAGAATTCATTTCGATCAACAAAAATACGTTCAAACAATCCAGCTTTTACACCGCTGTATTTTGTATCGGGTACTCTTGAGGAAGTGATAATATATTTGTTTGTTGTATCGGCAGGAAATGCTTTTAATTCAACAGGAAGTATATTATTTCCTTCTATTTTAACCTGGAAATGTGGTGTGTTACTTCGTGCTTCAACATCATCAATAAAACTTGAACTTGTAACTCTTGCCAATTTATTTAAATAACCAAAAGTTTTTGTTGAATCAGTGGGAACACCATCCAAAAACCATTGTCCATTTTCTTTACTCAAAACAAAATTATCGTAGCTTGAGTAGTTAAATGTAATTTTAGTTAAATCATCTTTGTTCGAAGCAAATAGTGTTTTATCACGATAAGCATCCACATTTGGCTGGATACTCATTTTAATAAACCCATCAACCACATATACCGCTTTGTCTTCGGCTGGGCGTACATAAGTAGACATTTTACCTCTATTTTGTTGATACTGGCTTTGTGGTCCTTTAGGTTGTGAATAGTCAAATTTACCCACATACAAATCGGAAATCATCTTTTTGTTATTGTAAACCTGTATCCGTGTACCAGTTGAATCTGATACTTCATATTCACTCCATTTAGATTCTTCAACTGCTGCCACCCTTTCAGATTTCATACGCATCAGTTCCGCCAGGATATTTTTTATTGATGATGGATCGGCTTTATATGTTTTGCCTTTTGACTCTAGCTTCCATTCATTGCCTGTTTTTGTAATAGTCACTGCTTGACCATCACTACCTAACTTGGGTAATATCATCATTTTTGTCACATCTGCAGAGTCGATGGTTACCATTTCACTCCTGAAGGTCCTGTCTTCTTTTTCGGTGAGTTTAGTAATTAAATATATGCCACCCAGAATTACTAATAAAATAATGAGTGTTTTGGTATTTAAAAATTTTGAAAGCATGATTTCAATTTTTGATTTTTATTTACAATTTTCAATCTGAATTTTATGTTGTTTTTAACATTATTCAACATTCAGAATTTAGAATTCCCCGAAAGGGTCCTATGGACAACATTTATATGTAACCTTCTTCCATCCTTTTAACCCTAAGGTTTCTGGTTCTTTGCATGCGGATAATTCCATAGATAATGATCAGCAAAATTGGGAGTAAGAAATTTAACCATTTCAGAAGCACTTTTTTACCATCTTCCACTTGATCCAATGGACGTGAAGTTACTCCTTTAGTCCTCAAATCAATTAAACCTGTATCATCAGATAGCCAATCGATAGAATTTACCATTAAACTCACATTGTCTTGTGCAATTTGCTGAGCACGCTGACCTTCTCCATTCACAGGAAACTGACCATCTGAAAAGATAACAATTCCTGATTCAGCACCTCCCGCTAAATTTCCGCGGAGCGCAGCACCAACAGTAATATCAGAAAGTGGAAAATCATTATCGTTCCATTTTTTATTGACATCAAAATACAATGGGGAAGATAATGTACCTGATTTTTCAGAAGATTTTGCAATTGGCTCAAAATGATTTGTTGTATCGCCTGTATAAACAATGGAACTGGCAAATGGCAGCAATACTTGTTCCAGTCCTTTTGTCACCGGATGATCTACAAAATTTACAATCATTGGTAAGTAAGGAAACTTCAATTGTACTGGAAATGGGAAATTACCCTGCCGTACGGAAACCGAACCACAACTGGCATCTACTACAAAATTACTTTCAACAACCAATCCTTTACTGCTTAACCAAGTTTCCAGGCCTGTTTCAATAGATTTGCCCTGCACAGTAGAAAGGTCACCGTCAACCCGATCCATAGCAATAAACAGGTTACCACCTTGTGCCAGGTAATTCTCAAGTAGACTAAAATGAAAATTTGGAATGGTATCTCTGGGTCCTACAATAGCAACAGTTTTATACTTGCTTAAATTAGTGGCCGAATCATTCAGGTTTACAGGTTCTACCTGGTATAATACCAACAGGGATTGCATCACCTGGCTCATGGAATTAAGAGAAGGCTCTCCGTGTCCCTGTATCACCCCGACAAATGGTTTATCTGTGACAGAAAGTTTTTTGATACTGGTAGAAACTGAATATTCCATAGCAGCACCAGGTTGCATAAACGGTATAACTTCAGACTCAGTTCCCATTTGCAACAAGGCTCCCATAAATACTTTTTTCTGAGTGGCTTCATCTTTTTCACGGGTACTTACTAAAACCGGTTGAATCCCTGCCTGAAACGCTTTTTGCTCAAGTGCCTGATCAGTTGCCGGATCAATAAATTCGTATAATACTTTTCCACCTGACAAACTTGCATATTCAACTAGCAAATCTTTAAAATCACGTTTTGTAACTGCTAGGTCAGGAGGCAGATCTTCTGTGAAATAAGCGGTTACTGTTACCGGTTCATCCAGTTGTTTTAAGATATTTTTTGTAGCTGTGCTTAGTGTATATCTTTGATCAGCTGTAAAGTCGAACCTGAAGAAAAATTGTTCGGATAAAATATTTACCACAACCAAAACGGCAATGATTAGTAATATCTGAGTTGTTATTGATTTTTTATTTTTCATTGTATTAAATTTCTTTACCAGGTTATGAAATTAAAGTCTCTTTTTAGATAGATTAGCTTCAGTTAAAATCAGCCCAAGGAATATCAGTGAGAAAAAGAATAATAAATCTTTGGAGTCAATCACCCCTCTTGAAATTGAATCAAAATGTGTAGAAACACTCAAGAAACTAAGTGTTTCACCAATAAATCCACTGAAATTATTTGATAACATTGAAAAGATTATCTGGAAAAAGATCCCAATAAATAATGCCAGTAAATAACTGACGATTTGATTATTTGAGACACTACTGGTAAAAATACCAACACTGATATAAGCTGCACTCATCAGTATTAAACCAAGGTAACCCGACCAAACAGCTCCATGAACAATTGATCCA
>DAOVYU010000406.1 GCA_030635465.1 Bacteroidales bacterium
GCTTTATCATTGGTGCCTGTATCAGTTTCAATACCTAGGCCATACAAAGAATCCACAAATCTCGGAAAGCTTATATCAGCATCTACTTCCAGGTCAAATGTTTGCGAAAAAGCAGAGAATAAGCCACTATAACCAATGGCAAAAGCACCCGTACGAATAGCTAGCGTTCCACGGACTTTATGAATGGTAGAATCCCTGAAATTGTAGCGATTAAAAATGGCTCCTCCACCTATAAAAATCCCATCATCGATATTATAGCCGGCCATTAACAATGGCAGGGTTTTATTGTACTTAAATTGCTTGCGCTCGTATTTATTGATTGATTTCTTTTTTGATAATTGAAGTCGTGTTTCATTGCTTTTAATAATGATGTTATCCTTATCCTTGCGATCGTAAATGATGGTTTTTTTTCCCAACCCACTAACTTTGGATTTATCGATAATTGAATCATTTCCTTTGCCTCCTATTATCCTGACTTTAATGCCTTTCTTTCCATTACCATTGATCTTAAATGAATCTTTACCCTTCAAACCATACAACCTGATCTCATTTGTTTCACTGTATTTAAATTCCCGGGAATAGAGTTGTTCTTTTATTTTGCCTTTTTTATCACTTAATGCATAAACATTTACAATTGTATTTCCATTTTCTTGTCGTTCTACATCAAATAATTCACGTTCTTTTGTTCCAACTACATCTACAGCTTTTGACAAAAAAAGGTAATAATCTTTAGCATAATTATGTAACAAGTCTTTTCTTGAAATCAATTTATTTTCAATTTCTATTCCGGTTGAATCATAAATGTTTTTGGGTAAGGATTGAATGGCTTTTCGAATAACGGTATCTGTTACATCAGTTTGTATTTCTTTAGCAATGGCCATCCATTCATCCAGGTTTGGTTCCGTCATAAACGATCGGTCGAAATAGCGGGCATTAAATCCCAATCCTTTCACATTTTTAACGGTATAGTCGAATCCCTGGAATTTCGGCATTATCCAATCGCGGCTGGCAAACCACATGATTACCCCTTCACTAACAAAAAACACCTGGTCACGGTCACGCGGTATGGGCTTATAAATTGTCTTTTTGTCCTTCTTAAATGTTGCCCAACGCCACTGATCATCATGCCTGTCCCAGTCATTGATAAACATGTCGAACAAGCGTGCTCTCACAACTGCTTTTTGATCCAACTGATGATTTTGATCACTCTGAGTTTTGTCAACAACCTTTGCTGTGTTTACAATTTTTTCTGATCGTTCAAAACTTTCCACATCATCCCTGTTTCCAGCAGGTCGTTCTTCAAATAAAAATACTCCATTGGCCATTTCTTCCCGATAGATTCCAAGCCTTGGATCATCAGGAACCCACACTATTTTAGGATTGGTATGCATCACTCCGGCAGCATCAGCTAATAATGGTACTGTAACAGCAGAAAATGGATGAGATGCTGAAATTCCATCCTGAACGGCATCAGCAGCTATGGTGTTTTGTAAATTTTCAGCCAGGGCTTTATCCACATATTTATTTACAGAGCGCAATACATATTGTTTCCCGTTTTTATCTTCCAATCTCACAGACCTGGTTTGCTGACCGCCACCTCTTTTCAGAATTTCCAAACCACCTTTTTCACTTCCAATATCAAACACAGGTAATTCAACAGTCGTGTTCCAGATGTTTCGGTAATTGTCTCCCATCCAAAACCGATGGAACTTACCTTTTGAATAAATTTCACTAATTTTTATCTGAACTAAACTATCTGAAAAATCAAGGTTTTGGATTTCATCTTTTTTCTTTTTAGGATCAAATACAGGTTTATTAAATAATTTTTTGCTGTAAACAACTTCACCAGTAGATGAACTATCCGGACTGATAAATTCCATCCAAACATCACCATTTGAGTAGAAAGATAACTTGTTTATTCCGGCATTTGCATAGGCAAAGTCTGTCTTTTTTTCTTTTCGTGAAATATAAGTCCCTTCACCACCACCACCGCTAACAATATGATGGAGGCTGTCTTTTTCAAAATATTGCAAATTGTGTTCATGGCCTGCAGCATACACTACATTGGGATATTCCCGGAATATTTCCAATAATGTTTCTTTAAATATTTTGTATTTGGGATGTGCCAAATCCTGGATGTGTCCTAAATATTTTCGGTAACCGGTATAAATAAATCCTGGGAGTGGAAGATACATCCAGTTTTTAACTTCCAGCAAAGGAAATAATAAATAGGAAGCAGGAAAGTGTCCACCATGGTTTCCAACGCTAAACAGTGGATGATGAGTTGCAAAAATTACTTTTTTATCCCGATTTCTTCTAATGGCATCTTCAATTTGTATGAATAATTCAGCTTCTTCAACAAAGTCGCATTCACCATTGTATCCTGGCTTTTCATTTTGTTGGAACCACCATTGCGAATCAAAAATGATTAAAGTAAGATCATTTGAAAGTTCAATTTCAACTGGTCCCGGACAACCCAGATCAGGTAAATAAATATTCCCTCGATCAAGGTATTGCTCAATATATTGTTCTTCATTTTTAACAGATTCCCAACCTTGTTGCCGTCCTCGCGACCAGTCATGATTACC
>DAOVYU010000291.1 GCA_030635465.1 Bacteroidales bacterium
AATTGATATTTCGGTGGAGCTAAATGAGAATACAATAGTGCTTTATACCAGCAATAACATTGCACCAAATAGGATTAATCCAGTTGCACAAAAATCAGGGACGGGAATTGAAAATGTAAAAAAGCGACTAGAGTTATTGTACCCTGAAAAACATCAATTGGAGATAAAGAATGATGAAAAGAAGTTTGTTGTAAATTTAATGATTGAAATATAAATAAGCTTATTGATTGCTACTTTTAACTTTTAATTTTGAACATGCAAATAAAATGCCTCATAGTAGATGATGAAGTACTGGCGCAAGACGTTATTGAAAAATACATTACGACCATTCCAACTTTAAATCTGGTTGGTAAATGTGATAATGCAGTAGAAGCCATTTCTTTCTTGCACAATCATCAGGTTGATTTACTTTTTCTGGATTTGAATATGCCTGAGCTAAGTGGGCTTGACATGTTAAAAACATTATCTAATCCTCCAAAAGTGATCCTCACCACAGCCTACTCTGAATATGCACTTGAAAGCTATGAGTATGGCATTGTAGATTATTTACTCAAGCCTATCAAACTGGAACGATTCATTAAGGCGGTGAATAAGGTTGTTGAACAATACTACTCAAATGAGATCAATGAGGATATTCATGAAAAAAAATATTCTCAAGCTATTTTTATAAAAGAAGATCAGGTAACATATCAAATCAGTTTAAATGATATTCTTTTTATTGAAGCATATGGGAACTATTTAAAAGTTCAAACATCGGAAAAAGTATACGTTAGCCGCGATACGATGCATGAGATGGAGGAAAAATTACCAAAAGAATTGTTTATGCGTGTACATAAATCTTTTATTGTTTCTCTTACAAAAATTTCTTCCGTAAGTGGTAATCGTATATTTATCAATAAACAGGAAATCCCTGTTGGGGAAATGTATAAAATGGCATTGAAACAAAAAATTAATAATTAGGGATAAACTAACCACTTGGGATTTACTTTGTTTTCTGCAATTCAGTTTGTTTAAGAATGAAATTAATAACTTATATATTTGTGATCAAATTAATTTTACTTTAATAGATCATGAATATAAATTTACAAATTGGAAGTATCGTTGTAGTATTTGCGCTTATCTCCTACTCTATCGGAATTATTACTGAACAACGATCTTCAATTATTACCAGGAGAGTAATAACTTTTCTCACTCTGGGTGTTTTGTTAGATATATGTGCCACCATTTTTATGATAATCGGATCGGATAAAGGTGGATTTACTTTACATGGTTTCATTGGATATTCCTCTTTGCTTGGGATGTTGCTTGATGCTATTTTTATGTGGAACCGTATTATAAAATTCGGTTTGGACAATAAAGTGCCAAAATTACTTCATTTATATTCCAGGTATGCATACATCTGGTGGGTGTTGGCTTTTATTACTGGAGGATTACTAGTTATACTTAGGTAAATCAGCTATTATAACTTCTTTTGCAGTTAGAAATAATATATCAGGATGATCAATTAGTCGCTATCAATAAACCTCATGGCTTACTGGTGCATCGTACAAATATTGCCAGAGATGCTTCTGAATTTGCTCTCCAAATTTTAAGGGACCAACTTGGTAAACAGGTATTCCCTTGCCATCGTCTCGACCGAAAAACAAGTGGTGTCCTTTTGTTTGCTTTGGATGAAAACACCAATCGTATCATGCAGCAAAAGTTCGCTAAAGGTTTGGTGCAAAAAAAATATCTGGCCATCGTTCGTGGATATACCAATGATAAAGGAATCATTGATTATCCTTTAAAAAAGGATAATTCAATTCTGCAAGAAGCTGTTACAGCTTACAAAACATTAGATCAAACAGAACTTAAAATTCCTATCTCGGGAAAATCAACCTCACGTTATTCCCTGGTTGAAGTTGAACCTTTAACTGGTCGTATGCATCAAATCAGGAAACATTTTGCACATATTTTTCATCCCATCATTGGTGACCGTCCTCATGGGTGCAACAAACAAAATAAGTTATTTAAGGAAAGATGGGATATGATTACTATGATGTTGCATGCCTTATCAATTAAATTTGATCATCCAGTTACCAAAGAAAATATATTCATCACTGCATCCCCATCAATGGAATTTACAAGGACTTTAGATTTTCTGAAAATTAATTTATTGTAATTAAAAATGGCTGGAACCATCCCAGCAATGGGTACATAATTTTTCCTTGGGCAAGCCAATTGCTTCGACGAGATCATCCAGTTTTTGATATTGTAATGTACTGACTCCAATTCGTTGCCTGATTTTTTCAATCATGGCATAATACCGGTCGGTTCCGGGATTGGCATAATCTTGAAGATGCTTGTCTTCTACCCCTTCGAGTTCTTTTATGGCTTTTCGGCCGGCAAGGTCCAAAGTAGAACGTGATCTTGAGAAATTAAGGAATTCACAAGGAAAGATCAATGTTGGGCATGCAGGTCGTACATGAATTTCTTGTGCACCATATTCATAAAGGATCTCCACATTATCTTTGAATTGTGTCCCCCTTACGATTGAATCATCACAGAATACAATCTTTTTCCCCTCGATGATTGACTTAACAGGGATCAATTTCATCTTTGCCACCAGGTTTCTTGTTTCCTGGTCTTGTGGCATAAAACTTCTTGGCCATGTGGGGGTGTATTTTACATAAGCCCTTTTATAAGGAATCTGTTTTTCGTTTGAATAGCCTATGGCATGTGCAATTCCTGAATCAGGTACACCGGAAACAAAATCCACTTCAGCTTCATCATTTTTTGCAAGGGCAGCTCCACAACGGTACCGGCATTCTTCCACATTAATGTTTTCATAGTTCGAACTTGGATAACCATAATAAACCCATAAAAAGGCACAAATCTGCATCTCTTTATTTGGTATTCTTCGTTGTTCGTAACCATCTGCTGTGATCAGAAGAATTTCTCCCGGACCCAGGTCTCTTTCTAATTCAAAGCCAAGGTTTGAAAAGGAACTTGATTCAGAACTTAACGCATAAGCTCCCTCTTTCTTTCCTAAAAGAATAGGTGTTCTTCCCAGTTTGTCCCTTGCGGCAAAAATCCCCTTTTCAGTTAACAGAATCATTGAGCAGGATCCCTTTACTTTATTGTAAACATTTTCAATCCCTTTTTCATAGGATTCCTCTTCGTCAATCAACATGGCAATTAATTCAGAAGGATTAGTTTCACCAGAACTGGTTTCAGAAAAATGCCTGCGTTGTCTTAAAGCTCTTTTGGTTAATTCATCAAGGTTATTGATTTTACTCACAGTAACAATGGCAAATTCTCCCAGATGAGAGTTAATCAATATGGGCTGTGCTTCAGTATCGCTGATAACGCCAATTCCACTATTACCTTTAAATTTATGGAGGTCAGGTTCAAACTTTGTTCTGAAATAGGAATTCTCCAAATTATGAATTGTCCTGCTAAAAGTTGTAGCGTTTAAAACGGCTAATCCTCCCCTTTTTG
>DAOVYU010000149.1 GCA_030635465.1 Bacteroidales bacterium
TATTCTCGTTGATAATTCTCCTTTCAAATGTAGTTGCACAAGAACGAACTGTAACAGGCCGGGTTACATCTCCTGAAGATGACCTGGGTTTACCTGGTGTAACTGTCATTATTAAAGGTACTACCAATGGAACTGTTACAGATATGAACGGTACTTATAGCCTGTCAGGAATAGCCGATTCTGATAGCCTGATCTTTACATATGTTGGATTTGAGCCACAATCCATTGTTGTAGGTGCTCAAAAGCAAATCAACATTTTGATGCAAGTTGCAGCAGCAGAACTGGAAGAATTGGTTGTAACAGCTTTGGGAGTGAAACGACAGAAACGGGAGATAGGATATTCAACAGAGAAAATAGACGCTGATGTTATCGTTCGTTCCAATGCTCCTAATGTGATCGATGCCATTATTGGTAGGTCAGCTGGTGTTCAGGTCTCACAGGGAGATGGTTTAGAAGGAGGATCTACAAGGATTACAATCCGTGGAAATAACTTCATAGGAGGTACAAATAACCAGCCATTAATTGTGGTAGATAATGTACCTATGGAAAATGCGCCCGGACTTGAAGATATAGGTAGGGGAGTAGACTGGGGAAATCCACTTTCAGATATAAACCCTCTTGATATTGAAGATTATTCAGTGTTAAAAGGTGGTGCAGCTTCTGCATTGTATGGATCCAGAGGATCTAATGGTGTAATTCTAATTACTACCAAAAGGGGTAAAAAACAAAGTGGAATTGGTGTAAACTATAGTTATACTTATAAATGGATTCAGCCATACCGTTTCAGGGAAATGCAAAATACTTATGGACATCAGGGCCCTATTTCTTTTACACCAGCAGCTTTTCCGATGGATGGAGATACCTTGTTGTACCCTGGTGTTTATGGAACGGACAACTTGATTTTAAACCAGGATGGAGAAACAGGTTCAACTACAGAAGAATTTGGTTATTACGGATCAGCTGTTTCCTGGGGACCCAAAATGGACGGACAGATGGTAAAATGGTGGGATGGTGAAATGCGTGCCTATTCACCCCAACCTGATAATTATGAGTCCACTTTTCAGAACGGATACACTCAAACTCACAACATTTCAGCATCTGGTGGCGGTGACCGTGGTACAATGCGGGTTTCCATAACCAGACAGGATCATAAGGCCATCATAGAGAACAGTGACTTTGACAGGACAACACTCAACCTTGGTGCTAGTTTGAAAATTTCAAATAAAGTAATGGCCGATCTTTCATTTTCATATATTAACTTTAATCGTTTAAATAGTCCAATATTGGGTGAAGAAGGAAACTCATTCAGTAAAGGATACCTGTATTCATGGCCCAGAAGCTACCAGGGAATTGATAAGGAAAATTATGCCTATCCTGATGGTTCTCAAAATCCACAGGAAGGTTATCCTTTTTATTATGTGAGTCCTACTTTGTGGTGGAATTATTATAACAATAATACTACCCTGCATAGAGATAAGTATTTGGGTGCTCTTACTCTTACTTATGATATAGCTCCCTGGCTAAATATACTGGGTCGTGTGGGTAGGGATTTTAACCTGGAACAATATGAATCCAGGAATAAACCAATTGACGTTGTCGGTTTAAAAGGTGGGCGTTATTCCAATAGTTTAAACAGGACGTATTCCGATATTTTTGAGGCTTTCCTCACAGCTGACAAGGGAAATATATTCAATTCTAAGATAAATGTAAAGTTTACCTTGGGAGCCAGTCGTTGGGATCGTAATTTATATATGATCAACGGACATTCGGGCACCTGGTATTATCCCAATATGTATACTTTTTTCAATTATACAGAAACAACTTATACAACGGATGAAAATGGAAATACTATTGTAGACCGGCCAGGAAACTCTGCCGGAGATATGATACCTGGAGAAGGTATCAGCCGGGAAAGAAATAATTCAGTGTTTTCTTTTTTAAACTTTTCATACGATAATTATCTTTATCTTGAGCTTACTGCAAGGAATGACTGGTCATCAACTTTACCTGCCGGGGATAACTCATATTTCTATCCCTCAATATCCTTAAGTTTTATAGCATCTGAGGCATTTAAAATACAGAAAAATGTCTCCTGGTTGAATTTTGTTAAATTGCGGGGAGGTATCGCTCAAACAGCTACGGATACTGATCCTTATCAATTGGAATTTTACTACACTACAGGGATTTTTGGTGGGGAACAAACCTCTTATTTCCCCAATACGATTCCTCCGTATAATCTTACTCCACAACGTGTAAATGCTTATGAAGCAGGCCTTAACCTTGGATTTCTTGAGAATAGGATTGATGTTGATTTTACGTATTACTATTCATTGGCCTTTTCTCAGATATTATCAAATTTACCTATTCCTGTTTCTTCGGGAGCTAATGGAATTACCATTAATGAAGGAGAGATTAAAAACAGGGGATACGAATTAATATTGAATGCTGTTCCGGTTCAAACAAAGAAATTTTTATTTAAAACTGGAATAAATATGTCCAGAAATAGAAATTATATAATGAACCTTGGAAATTATGCAGATGTATTTCCAATGGCTGAAATCTGGGGGTTAAATGGACCTGCAATGGCATTGCGTGTAGGGGATGAGTACGGAACCATTTATGGTTACGATTATGTTTACCATGAAAATGGCCAGCCAATGGTAAATGATGAAGGAACTAAATATCTCATCACTGATAACAGGGTTCCCATCGGCAATGCTTCTCCTGATTTTTTGGGAGGCTGGACTATGGAGTTTTATTTTTTAGATGGATTTAGGGTATCTACGCTAATTGACGCAAAAATTGGAGGTGATATTTACTGTGGTTCATACGTAATAAACCTGCAAACAGGTTTGAGCCCTGAAACATTGAATGAACGTGAGGGTGGTGGCTTACCTTACACTGATCCTGACGGTAATACCAGCAACATTGGAATTATCCTGGATGGCGTTTATGAAGATGGTACTCCAAACGATAAGGTTGTCCATTATTACTATAAATATTTACCCAATGCCGGTGGATGGGGCAAATTTTTATCTACACCTGGCATTGTTGAAAACTCATGGGTGAAAATGAGAGAAATATCCTTGTCATATACTTTTCCTCAAAAATTGATTGATAAAACAAAAGTGTTCCAAAAACTTACTTTATCTATTGTTGGTAGAGATTTATTTTATATTTATACAACCTTACCTGATAAAATTAATCCAGAGGGTCTAATGGGATCTGGCAATGCGCAGGGTTTTGAATGGGCTTCCATGCCAAGCAGCAGGTCGGTAACTTTTGGGATCTCGGCTTCTTTTTGAGGGAAAAGAGTTGACGTTAAATGTTAATAGTTATTAGTGAATTAAATTAATGAAAATGCGTAACATAAATAAAATGAAATTATTTCTAAAATATTCTGGATATACATTGGTTTTAGTTTTCTTTCTTGCATCCTGCACAAAGGATTTTGAAGAAATAAACACTGACCCCCATGGTTTTACTACTGCCAGTGATGGTTCCTTATTCAATAGCATCATTGAGTCGTTGATTTTAAGTGGTAACGAGCAGTTTTATATCAATAATGAAATATTGTATAAACAAACCCAGCAAGCTGCCTTAACAAAGGAAGCATGGGGAAATTTTTCCATTGGAACAGAGAGTATGTGGAGCAACTATTATCGAAAAATGCCAAACTTTCGCGAACTTGAAAAAAGGTTCGATAATTTGGATTCTACAGGTGAAGTAACAAATATGAAAGCTATGCTGAAAGTAGTGCTTGCTTACAAAACTTTTAAATTAACAGACATTTTTGGCGATATGCCTTTTTTTGATGCCGGATATGGATTTGAGGATTTAGAATACCTGCGGCCAAAATTTGATTCACAGGAATCCATTTACAAATATTTACTTGAAGAGTTAAAATGGTGCGATGAAAACATTAATGACACAGCAACAGTTAAAGAGCCTTTTCCAACATTTTCCGGTTTTGATCGCTTATTTAACGGAGACATGTTGCAATGGCAAAAGTTTGCCAATTCGATGAGATTGCGATATGCTATGCGTATGAGTGAAAAGGAACCTGAACTTGCCGGACAAATCATTCTGGAGATTGTTGAAAATCAAAGGCCCCTGTTCCTGGGTTATGATTTTATAACTTATGTTGGCGAAAGTGCCTGTATCTGGCCTGCTTCTATGGGATTTAAAAATGGCAGCCTGAACTGGTCTTTTCGTGAGCACAACAACCTGCGTATGGGTTCAAATGTTTGGCATCAGCTTTCTGTGAATGACAATATTAATGGTGATGGGATTTTTGATCCGCGTGCATACATTTTCTTCGAAGGTAATAATGCAAATGAGTGGGTTACTTTTCCGCAAATACCTGAACCGGGTACGCCTATTTCCGGTGGTATTCCTTATGGTTCACATCGTGACCAGTCAGGGGCATTTCAAATAAAAGGAGAAACATGTATTTATTCCCCATTCAATTATTTTGTGATAAGAGATGAAGATTTTATGCCTATTCCAATGATCACCGGCTCTGAAATCCATTTTATCCTTGCCGAAGCATATTTTAGAGGTGTCGGCCTTCCACAGGATCAGTCCCTGGCTGATATTGAATATATGAATGGGATAAATTCCTCTGTTGAATGGTGGATGGGTGTTGCCGAAAATTCTAAACTACCCTCTTCCGGCATGACATTTCCGGAAATGGTGCAAATTCCACCTGGGTTGGGCCCTTCTTCGGTACTTAATGTTTTCGGATCGTGGAATGCTACTTCGGATGAAGAAAAACTGGAATTTATTTACACACAACGCTGGCTGGATGCATTTAGACAACCTTGGGAAGCCTATGCATTGGCACGACGAACAGATATGACTCCAAGAGAGGGCGATCCCATCAATCATTTCAGGTTGCCATATCCTACTTCTGAAGTGGAATATAACTCTGCAAA
>DAOVYU010000271.1 GCA_030635465.1 Bacteroidales bacterium
CGAATCGGGAGCATATACCGGAGAGATATCAGCTGCGATGCTGGCATCAATGGGTGTGAATTATTGCATAATTGGGCACTCTGAACGCAGACAGTATTTCAATGAATCGCATGAAATGCTGGCCGAAAAAGTTAATATTGCTTTGAAGCATAATATTACTCCTATTTTTTGCTGCGGTGAATTATTACCAGAAAGGGAGGCTGAAAAACATTTTGATATCATTGAAGCCCAGTTGGAAGAATCTTTATTCCATCTGAATAAGGGAGATTTTAATAATGTAGTTATCGCTTATGAACCTGTTTGGGCGATTGGGACTGGCGTTACTGCCTCATCGGAACAAGCGCAGGAGATGCATCATTTTATCCGTGGTTTGATTGCTCAAAAATATGATATTTCTACAGCAGAAAATACAACCATTTTATATGGAGGAAGCTGTAATGGTAAAAACGCCAAAGAACTTTTTGCCAATGTTGATGTTGATGGAGGATTGATAGGCGGAGCCTCATTAAAACCAACTGAGTTTATCCAGATTATCCAATCCTTCTAATCCTGATTTTTAAACCATTTAATAATGGATTACATAGAAGTCAATTTTAAGGTTGGTATGAATTCTCCAGAAATGGAGATATTAATGGCCCAATTAGGTGAAATTGGATTTGATAGTTTTATGGAATCAGATGGAGGTTTGTTGGCATATATACCTGTCAGTAACTTTAGTGAATCACAAATAAGTGATTTAGTTAGTACGAATCAAAATGAAGCTCAACTTAATTATAGTTTCAAAACAATAAAAGCACAGAACTGGAACGAAGTATGGGAAAGTAACTATGATCCTGTATTTATTAAAGATCAGGTTTATATCCGAGCCCCTTTTCATGATACAGATCCTACTATTAAGTATGAGATTTTAGTTGATCCCAAAATGTCTTTTGGTACTGCCCACCATGAAACAACTTCGTTGATGATTGAAATGATGCTTAATGAGGATATAATTGGAAAAAAGGTACTGGATATGGGTTGTGGAACTGGAATTCTTGCAATCCTTGCTGAAATGATGGGAGCTGCAAATATAGATGCCATCGACAATGATAAATGGGCTTATGAAAATAGCCTGGAGAATGTTGAAAAAAATAATTGTAAAAATATATACGTTCAATTAGGTGAAGTGGGCATTTTGAAATCCGTTGTGTATGAATACATTCTTGCTAATATAAATCGAAATGTATTATTACAGGATATAGCTTTGTATGCAACCCATATGGTGAAAAATGGTATACTTTTATTGAGTGGATTTTATACAGAAGATTTAGAGATAATTGAATCTTCTGCCCGTGATAGCAATCTAAACCTTGTCAATAAAATGGTTAAAAATAATTGGATTTCAGCAAAATTTTTAAAAAATTAGAAGTGTATTTTACAATGAGAATTTTGAAATTGGTATTTATAGGGTTAATTTTTTTTGGTTTCCTTCCAGAAGCTAATTCTCAGAACATTAAAGAGTTTTCAACAGAAAGCGAACAGTTTTTCAGTGAGCTGAATTCCATGTTTTCCAAAATTAGTTTGAAAGGGAATAAGGAGAAGTGTGAGGAAATGATGGAAAAGTTTATGTATAACTGGAATGCCGGACTTTTTTCACGTGAAGTAAAAGCCAATACTCGCTCTATATGTAACTTGATGTTAAAAAGGCGGCTCAAAGCTTATCCGCATTACTATCATTTTTTGGGCAGTGTAAATGGATTGATGGAATATGATCACCCTGCACATAGCTATAATGCCTGGCATAAAAGTGTCGAAATTCTGGTAACTGATAAAAGAAGTACAAAACCGATAACTTCATTTCTGAAAACAAGTTATGAACTGCTATATGAAAATGTATTATATAGAACTAAATCAACTTCGTGGAGATCAAGCACCTATGATTTTATTTTTGCATATGATTCTGTCCCAATGGTGGAGTTTGAAGATATGAACCTGGTTTGTTATGCTAATAAAGACAGTACTAGAATTATCGACACCAAAGGAGTATTTTATCCTTTAAAATCGATCTGGAAAGGGAAAAATGGAAGAATCAGTTGGGCTAGAGCAGGATTTGCTGAAGATGATGTTCATGCTTTTTTGGAGCGATATGAAATTTTTCTAGGGTTCTCTAAATTTAGTGCTGATTCTGTAAGGTTCTTTCATAAACTCTATTGGAATACACCTATTATGGGTAGCCTCGAAGACAAAGTGTTGGCAAATGTGACTCCTGAAAAGGCTACATACCCACGTTTTCAATCATATGTTATGGAGATTGAGATCAAAAACTTGTTTGATGATATTGATTTTATCGGAGGTATTGAAATGCGCGGTGCCAAGTTAATTGGTTTGGGAAATAAACATAATGATGCATATTTATCGTTCAAAAGAAATAAAAAAGAGTTTGTAAAAGTTTTATCAAAGAGTTTTGTTATTTATCCCGATCGTATTTCATCTGCATTGGCATCTGCAACAATTGTATGTCAGGAAGATTCGATTTATCATCCAGGGTTACAAATGAATTATGTTAATGAAACTAGGGAACTTTCACTGGTAAGGGCAGGTGAAGGAAAGGTAAAGAGTCCCTATTATGATTCTTTCCATAACCTGGATATATATTCAGAGGCCATTTACTGGAAAATGGATCAACCCACAATAAATTTCGAAACAATTAAAGGGGTATCAGGATTGGGACGTGCTACATTTGAATCCAGTAGTTATTTTTCTGAATCCAGGTACATGAGGCTTCAGGGTATAGATCCTATGAATCCACTGCTAAGGATAAAGAAATATGCTGAAAAATATAATGTGCGCGAAGTAGGTGTTCAAGGCCTGTCAGAGGAAATGTTGTTGCCGCAGGACCAGGTGATTGCAATGCTGGTTAATTTGGCCAACAAGGGTTTTGTTTTGTATGACCGGGACGAAAAACGAGCGCGTATTAAAGAAAAATTGTTCGATTATATTAATGCTGTTAATCGAAAAATTGATTATGATGTTATACAATTTAATTCTGAAACCTATCGGTCTCAAAATGCTTCTTTGGAACTGGATAGTTTTGGCCTGAAATTATATGGTGTCCCTCTTGTATATTTAAGTGATTCGCAAAATGTATTCATTTATCCAAAAAACGAACAATTGGTTCTGAAAAAGGGAATGGATTTTACATTTTCCGGCAGGGTACATGCAGGTACTTTTGACTTTTTTGCCAAACAGGTTGACTTTAATTATGATCAGTTTAAACTTGACATGCCAGTAATTGATTCAATGAGTTTTATGGTGCCTAGTTTTGAAACAGATGAATTTGGATATCATTATCCTGTACGAATACGAAATGTGGTATCTGATTTAGGAGGCGACCTTTATATTGATGACCCAAATAATAAATCTGGACTAAAACCATTTCCTAATTACCCCATATTTACCAGTACAAAAGATGCTTATGTTTACTATGATAATCATGCCATTTTTGAGGGAGTGTATGATCGTAGTAAATTTTACTTTTATGTCTATCCATTTACAATTGATAGTCTTGATAACTTTAAAACTGAACTGCTGGAATTTAATGGGTACCTTGCTTCTGCTGGAATTTTTGAAGATATTGAAGATACTTTGCGTGTACAACATGATTATTACCTTGGATTTGAAACGCCAACTCCTCCTGAAGGATTTGCTACCTA
>DAOVYU010000340.1 GCA_030635465.1 Bacteroidales bacterium
ACTTCACCAAATTGTCCTGCACCACCTGATTGTTTTTTATGACGATACACCGATTTTGCATCTTTGGTAATGGTTTCACGGTAAGGAATTTTTGGTGCAATAAACTCAACCGGAATTTTTTGCAGGGTTTCAAGGTGCCATTTTACAATGTTCAGGTGTAATTCACCCTGTCCTTGCATAATCATTTGTTTAAGTTCTTTTGAATATTCAACCAATAATGTTTGATCGATTTTCTTCATTTCGTTCAATATGGCTCCTAATTTTTCATCATCTCCGGTATTTAATGCTTTTACAGCAGTACGGAATTTTGGATCAGGAAAGGCAATTTTTTCAATAACTACAGATGAATTCTTTCCTGAGTTAAGGGTAGTATTGGTATTTGTACTTTTTAATTTAATGGTTGAGCCAATATCTCCGGCAACAATTTTAGCTACTTTTTCACGGTTTTTACCAGCAGTGATCATCAATTGAGAAACCCTTTCTTTAGAAGCAGTTTCGCCATTTAGCATATCCATTGATTCAGTTACTTCACCAGCATATACTTTAAAATATGATACTTCACCAAGATGAGGCTCAATGGCTGTTTTAAAAACAAATAAAGAAGTCTCGGAAGTTGGATCGCATGCTATTTCTTTACCATCTTTAGTTTTAGCGGCTGGCATTTCGTTTGGTGCAGGAGCATTTTTAATAACAAAATCCAACAAACGATTTACACCCATATTTTGTTTAGCGTTAATGCACATAATGGGGAACATTCCCCTACTCATTAACCCTACTTTTAAGCCTTTTTGCATTTCAGCTTCTTGCAAGGTTCCGTTTTCAAAAAAGATCTCCATAAGAGCCTCATCAGAAGCTGCAAGATCTTCAATCATTGTTGCCTGCATTTCTTCTGCTTTTCCTTTTTCTTCATCAGGGATATCAGTAATCTCAGGGTTTCCTCCATCCTCAGGAAATTTATACAATTTCATTTGAATTAAATCGACAACAGAATTAAAACCAAGACCTGCATTTACCGGATACTGGCAAACAGTACAACTTCCACCAAATTGAGCTTTTAACTGACGAACGGTTTCTTCAAAATTTGAATTTTCGTGTTCCAGGTGATTGATAGCAAAAATAACAGGTGTATTGTATTTTGATGTGGTTCTCCAGGAGATTTCGGTTCCTACTTCAACGCCATTTTGAGCATTTACAACCATAACGGCTGCATCAACTACTTTTAATGCGCTTACAACCTCACCAACAAAATCATCAAAACCGGGAGTGTCGATTATATTTACTTTGTTTCCGTTTATTTCTGAGAATAATACGGTTGATGAAACTGAATTTTGACGCTCTAATTCAATTTCCCTGTAATCGGAAACAGTGTTTTTATCATCAATTGTACCTCTTCTTTTAATTACTCCTCCCTCGAACAACATGCCTTCTGCCAATGTCGTTTTACCGGTTTTTGCTCCCCCTACGAGTGCAATGTTTCTAATTTCGTTAGTTTGATATACTTTCATTTTTATATTATTTTTAAAAAAAATTTCTTTCAATCAGCCTGAAAATGGGTGCAAAAGTATAAAAATCTGATTAATAATCAAAAAGGAAATGATATGTAAATCTCTATTTTTTAGTCGTTCAGTTCTTTTATTGAAGATTTGATGTTTTCCCATTTATCTGAGGCTATTTTTGCACCAAAATTTTGTATTACATTTCCCGCTAAAATAGCTCCACATTTCCCGCAATATTTCAATGATTCATTATTTGCCATTCCATAAATAAATCCAGCAGCATATAAATCACCTGCTCCGGTAGTGTCAATAGAATTAGTTTTTATTACCCCAACTTTTAGCGTTTCATCTCCCTTTTTAATCAATGAACCCTCTTTACCAATTTTAACAACAGCAACGTCCACCATTTCTGATAGTTCATTCAGGGCTTCTTCAGGTTCATTGCCGGTAAACGCCTTAGCTTCTTCTTCATTTGCAAAAACTACATCTACATATTCCTTAACAATATATTTAAGAAAATCCAGGTTGGCTTCAACTACATTATAGCTGGCTAGGTCTAAAAACACTTTTTGCTTGTGCTTTTTTGCCATAGAAACAGCTTTCTCAATTAACTGATGGTTTTGTACCAGGTATCCTTCAATGTAAAAATAATCATAGCCTTCGAAGTTCTCATCTTTAAGATCATCAGCAGATAATTCTATAGCAGCTCCGAGGTGGGTTGCAAATGTCCTTTCTGAATCTTTGCTGATCAAAGTAGTAGCAGTACCCGAAGGGATTTTAGAATAAAATAATTGTGGGTGAATATTGCTTTTAAGCATATCATTATAAAAAACCTTTCCAATTTCATCTTCACAAATTTTTCCGATAAATGAAGTTTTAATTTTCATTTCGGCTAATCCGCTAATAGTATTGGCAGCACTTCCTCCCGAAGCCTGTTTCCTTTCAGTATTACTGGTCGCTTTTAATACTCTTTGAGCGCGTTCATAATCCACTAATTGCATGCTTCCTTTTGGAAGTTCAAGTTTTTCCAATAATTGATCATTATCTATTTGCATCAGGATATCAACCAGTGCATTTCCAATTCCAAGTACTTTTTTCATTATAATTTATTTTCGAAGGCAAATGTATTAAAAAACCAATAAAAAAGATGGATATAAAAAAACCTTTCTACAAATGCAGAAAGGTTATTAAATCCTTTTGGTTAAATATTTAATTAAGAATAATTTTTGCTGTGCGAGAAAAAGATTTTGATGTGAAATTTACAAGATAAATTCCTTTTTTAAATCCCTTAAGATCAATCGTTTTTTGATACTTTCCTCGAGGATAACGAATAAGGAGATATAAAATTATGTTGGAAATGATAGAATTAAATCGTGATTTGTATAAACAGAGTTACCACGGATTCTATAAAACCTTTGGGATTAAATTATCGAAATATTTCGATAATTTATTAGGGTTTGACATTGTAGGGTTTGATGATGATTTTATACAATCCCTTGACGGTCAAAGTATGGAAGACGTTATCCAAGATAAATATGGCAATGAAGGAGTAAATATCATTAAAGCATTTTTGACAATAT
>DAOVYU010000089.1 GCA_030635465.1 Bacteroidales bacterium
ACTTAGTCAGTTCCCGGTTTGTTCGGGTTAAAAATCGAATTAAATAGTAGACTTGAAGACTTAAAATACTCAGCAAAACAATGAATGTATATATGTATTGGTTGCGATCTAAATTGAAAAATAGAAATGCGATACAAAACAGAACAATAAGTATTCCAATTAACTGAAGGATAACCGAAAGTGTAAACCGTTTATAAACCATGTTTTTCGAGCCTCCTGTATAATGCGGTTCGTGTTATACCCAAGTCTTTAGCAGCGTGTGTTATATTTCCATTATTTTTATTAATGGCCTTCAAAATGTATCGCTTTTCAACTTCATCAAGGTTAAAGGTATCTTTTATTTCAACAGTTTGATTAATGTTACCCCTGGAAGCAAAGTCCGTAAAATGTAAGGTTTTATCATCACTTAAAATAACAGCCCGTTCAACGGCATGCTGAAATTCTCGAATATTCCCCGGCCAGGTATATTTTTTAAGTTTTGTTATTGTACTTTGAAGAATCTTAAATCCGGTTTTTTTATACTTTCTTGAATAAATTGACAGGAAATAGTCTAACAGTAAAGGAATGTCATTCACCCGTTCCCGAAGAGGAGGCACCCTGATCTCAACCATATTTATACGATACAAAAGATCTTCACGGAATTTATTTTGTTGAACCATTTCGTACAAAGGCATATTGGTGGCGTATAGCAACCTGACATCAACCGGTATTTCTTTGTTGGAACCGATTCTTGTCACTTTTCTGTTTTGGAGGACAGATAATAGCTTTACCTGCAGCGGAAGTGAGAGGTTCCCGATTTCGTCCAGAAAAATAGTTCCTCCTGAAGCAGCCTCAAAACGGCCGGGTTTATTTTCACGTGCATCTGTAAATGCTGCTTTTACATGGCCAAAAAGTTCACTTTCAAATAAGTTTTCATGGATAGCGCCCAAATCCACATTAATGAATACTTCATCTTTTCTGAGTGATTGCCTATGAATTTCGCGGGCTACCATTTCCTTTCCAGTACCATTTTCACCCAGTATCAAAACATCAGCATCTGTTTTGGCAACTTTTTCAATCATGCCAAAAACTTTTTGCATTGCCAGTGATTGCCCGATAAAATGTTCGAAGGGTTGATTTATATCCTGGGTTAATTTTTGCTGTGTGGTCCGTAGTTTCTCAATCTCTAGTTTTGATTTACGGTGTTGTAAGCCTGAAAGTATTGTTCCCAGAAATTTATCATTTTTCCAGGGCTTCACAATAAAATCGAAAGCACCCACTTTCATTGCTTGAACGGCCAAATCGACTCCACCATAAGCGGTTATAAAGATAACAACAGTTCCAGGATCGATTTCCAAAATACGATTGAGCCAGTAGATTCCTTCTTCACCGTTGTTCCTGCCTTTTTTAAAATTCATATCCAGTAGGATAATATCATAGGTGGCTGTTGACAAGTGCATGGGAATATTATCAGGATCTTTTTCTACCTGTACATGAGTGAACAGCTGCTTCAGGAACATGCGCGCTGTCGTCAGGATGTCCTGGTTGTCGTCGATAATTAGTATGCTTGCTTGAGTTTTCGACATAATTAGATGGCCATGAATTCACTAATAATTTTGTGTTTACAAATACATCAATATATAATATGTGGCAGTAAAGGTAATAAAGTTGTTCTAAAAACAAACACAATGTGTATCAAAAACAGACACTTTGTTAGTTCGATGTTTGAAGTTTGAAGTTCGAAATTAGCAAATAACCAGTTAGTTGCAATGATGGCATGTGGTTTGCCTATGGATAAAAAACTAAATTTGAACCATGATTAAATTTTATTTAAAAACTGCTTTTAGAAGTTTCTTTCGGCAGAAGGTTTATTCCATCATCAATATTCTTGGACTGGCCATCGGAATGGCAGCATTTATTTTGATCATGCTTTGGGTAGAGGAAGAACTATCGTATGAAAAAAACCACAAAAATGCAGACAATATTTACGTTACCTATAAAGGATATTCAATTGGGGGTAAAACAGAATATAATGATGCAGTATGTTTTCCACTGGGCCCTTATGTTAAAGAACATTTCCCTGAGGTCAAAAATGCTGTAAGGGTTGTTTTCAGGGGAACTACCATATCTTATAAAGATAAGGTTTTTAGCGAAAATGGTTTTGTTTGGGCCGATACCGGTTTTTTTGATGTTTTCACCTATGAAGTAATCCATGGAAATCCGGATAATTTTTTTAAAGAAGGACATGCAGTTGTGATTTCACAAAGTATCGCGGAAAAATATTTTGGAAACGAAAATCCAATGGGTAAAAGATTAACTCAAAACCGGAAAGAACAGTATGTGGTTACAGGTGTAGTAAAAGACCCACCGGAGAACACTCAAATGGATGCAAATATAATTGTTGGTATGTCGTCTTTTAAAGAAGGCATAGAATATACCGATGCATGGACAGATCATTTTTTGCAATTATATGTGTTGATGCATGATGTAGGCAAAAGAAAGGAGCTAGAAGAAAAGATGACTATCATCATGCAAGGTAATATGGAAAACGAGCAAACTTCGATTCGTCTTCAACCCATAAAGAAGCTTCATTTGTACAGTATTAGTGGAAGAAATGAGGGACTACAATATGTCGTAACATTTTCGTTAATCGCAATTTTTATCATCCTTATTGCATGTATCAATTTTATGAATTTGACAACAGCTCGGTATTCAAATCGGGCGAGGGAAATTGGGTTAAAAAAAGTAGTAGGTGTTACCCGCTGGCAATTAGTTACCCAATTTCTTGTTGAATCGGTACTTATGACTTTAATTGCTGCTGTTTTGGCCATGATGTTAGCCGAGGTAGTTCGACCATGGTTTAATGAAATAACTGGAAAATCTCTTCATTTTGATTATACAAGTTTAAAACTCATCATTCGTTTAGCAGGACTTGTTCTGGTAGTTGGATTGCTGTCGGGAAGTTACCCGGCCTTAATCTTGTCAAAGTTTCAACCAGCAGAGATATTGCGAAAAAGCGTACATCGAGGTGAGAAAGGTGCCATGTTCAGAAGGACCCTGGTAGTTTTACAGTTTACTATTTCAACAATATTGATTTTTTCGGCCGTGATTATTTATCGCCAACTTTCATTTATAACAACCAAAGATTTGGGCTATCAAACGGAAGATATATTATATCTGCCAATCGAGGATAAAATAGGCACCAATTACGAATCCTTCAGGAATGAGTTGCTTACAAGCCCATACATTGAAGATGCCGGACGATGCTCTCAATTACCCTGCAGGATTTCCTGGATTATGAGGGGGATTGAGCTGGAAGGACAGGACGAAGGTGTTGCCTTTGGCGTTGCATCCGTTGATTATAGTTTTTTTAGTACTGTAAAAATTCCTATTATCGATGGCAGGGGATTCTCAAGGGATTTGGTAAAAGATTCGGCATCTGTAATTTTTAACGAAGAATCGATTAAACTGATTGGAAAAGAAAACCTTGTAGGGCAAAATTTAAGTTTTTACGATGATGAACCTCCGTTGAAAGTTATCGGTAGGGTTCCAAATTTCCATTCACAATCATTAAATAATCAGATGGAACCCCTGGTGTTTTTAATCTGGGAGGATAGTTACCAATATGTAGTTGTACGTATTGCTCCCGGTATGGCAGCTGAAGCCAAAGATCACATTGAATCTTTGTGGCAGCAATATGCTCCCGGATTCCCATTTTATTGTAATTACCTCGATAACTATGTTGATCGATTATACCGTGATGAAGAAAAGGTGAGCAAACTTGCCGGGATATTAACCATCCTTGCATTGTTTATTTCAGGTCTCGGACTAATAGGCCTTACTGCTTTTATAATCGAACAAAAATACAAGGAGATCGGGTTACGGAAAATTTTTGGTTCAAGCATTTATCAATTACAATATTTGATATCATCAAATTATATTCGTTGGATTTTAATTGCCACCATCATAGCTATACCTATTGCCTGGTATTGGATGGACAACTGGCTGAATAATTTTGCCTACAGAATTCATATACGTTTCATCGACTTTATACTTACTTCGGTTATAACAATTGTAGTTGCACTTATTATTACTTATTTACAGGTATTACGGGCTTCATTGATGAAACCGGTAGATGTATTGAAATATGAATAAATTTATAGCATGTTTAGAAATTATCTGATTATAGCTTTACGCAATCTGAAAAGAAATTTGTCCTTTACAATCATCAATGTAATTGGTTTGTCTGTTGCTATGGCCATTTCAGTTGTTTCTTTGCTTTATATCAGTAATGAATTTTCATATGACAGGTTTCATATAAACAAAGACAGGATTTACCGGGTAATTCTGAAAAGTGAATCTAATAATGAAGGGACCTCAATAACACCAATAACTACAGCAGGAATTGGACCAACCCTAATTTATAATATTCCGGTAGTTGAATCAATGGTAAGGTTAACAGATCCAAGGGAATGTTTTTTAAATTATCAAGAAAAAAGTTATCCAGCCGATTTGATGATGTATGCCGATTCCTCCTTTTTTAAACTTTTTTCTTTTTCCCTATTAATTGGCGATGAGAATAATGTACTAAGTGAACCTTATACTGCCGTATTATCTAAAAGTTTTGCACTTAAATTGTTTCAGGATGCAGACCAGGCTTTAGGACAGATTGTAAAATTAAATAATAAAGATCAGCTACTGGTAACAGGTATAGCAAATGATCCTCCCATTCAGTCTCATTTGCAATTTGATATGCTTATCTCCTTCTCCAGTTTATATAAAGATCCTCAAATGCATCTGGGCTGGGATGGTGGACACAATTATTATACTTACATCTTACTTAAAGATAAAGCTGGAATAGAACAGCTTGAAAATAAATTGCCTCCCATTTTGGAGGAAAATATTAATTATAAGTACAGACAGTATGGCGAAAGCTGGTCATTATTGTTTCAACCATTAAACCAAGTCCATATGTATTCTGATTTTAGTTCAGATATACATACCCGGGGCAATCTCCGGTTTGTTTTTATTTTACTAACAATCACATTATTTGTGCTTTTTATTGCATGCATCAACTTTATCAACCTAACTACTGCAGCATCCTTGAGCAGAATGAAAGAAGTTGGTGTAAGAAAAGTTGTTGGGGCTAAACGGTTACAGATCATATGGCAGTTTCTGACCGAGACTATAATATTATCTATTGTTTCATTGATACTGGCATTTTTTGTTATTGAAATCGTTCAAACCTTTTTACCGTCGATTTTGGATGACCAATATTTAACTGAACAAATACGAATTTATAATTCTTCATTCATTCGGATTTTAGCAGTAATGATTCTGGTTATTTTATTCATCGGGGTGGTTGCCGGAATTTATCCAGCTATTTATATGTCAAGATTCCAGGCAGTCAAAGTATTAAAAGGGCATTTGGGTACATCCAAAAATAAACCTGTCTTCAGGAGTTTGTTGATCGTGTTTCAATTTTCAATTTCAGCCATTTTGATTATATGTACATTGATTATTGTGTCACAGGTAAACTATCTTTTGAAACAAGACTTAGGATACAATCCTGAAAACAAGTTGGTCATATCGCTTAGCAGTCCGTCAACGGCCAGCAGTTATAAAGCCTGAAAGGCTGAGTTGATTTCTATTGCCGGAGTGGACTTGCATAAGATCGCAGATCGCTACAAATACGACGGAAGCTTCTCCTTCTGGAAAATGGGCCGACTAAACGACGAGGGGGTCGAGCTTACCAAAGCTAAAATGGCTGCAGCGCTAACAGCCGCCGTCTTTAGTAACAACAAACACCTTATTCTCGGC
>DAOVYU010000257.1 GCA_030635465.1 Bacteroidales bacterium
AATATAGATAGAAAAGAGGAGCCCGCATTCCAATACCGTGAATTACATATGCCCGATGCAAGAACAGATAGTACTTACCGTGCCTGGCATAAACTTGATTTTAAAGAAGGAAAAAATGAATGGGGAATGTTTGTACACACCTTTGATGACCTGGTTACTGTTGAGAAATATTTTGAATCCAATCCTGAATATTTTAGCTTTTTAAATGTTAGAAGGATCCCGGATGGCCAACTTTGTTTAAGCAATCAGGAAGTGTTTGAGATTGTTGTAGATGGTTTAAAAGAACGGATGGTAAAAAAGCCTGAAGCACTCTATTGGTCTGTTTCGCAAAATGATACTTACAAAGCGTGTGAATGCGAAAATTGCCGCAAAGAATATGATGTGTACGGAGGCTATTCCGGAGCCATGATCCATTTTGTAAACAATGTGGCTGCTGAATTTCCTGATAAAGTCATTTCAACACTGGCTTATCAATACACCCGTGCAGCCCCTGAAAATATCAAACCAGCTGATAATGTCAATATCATGTTTTGCTCCATAGAATGTAATCGAAGCAGGCCTTTATCAATAGATTCATCTAGTGCCTCATTTAGAAAAGATACAGAAGAATGGTGCCAGCTTACTGATAATATTTTCATGTGGGACTATGTGGTTCAGTTTCGGAATTTGTTGAGTCCTTTCCCTAATCTGAGGGTGCTTCAACCCAATATTCAATATTTCAGGAATAATGGCATTCAGATGATGTTTCAGCAAGGGAGTGGCGGATTGGTAAGTGAGTTTTATGAACTTCGCCAATATATCATAGCTAAATTACTTTGGAATCCGGATGTTGATGTGAATGCCATTATTGATGATTTTGTAAATGGATATTATGGTCAGGCTGGAAAATATATCCGGCAATATATTGATACCATGCATGATGCACTTGAGCAATCAGGAGGAGATCTCGGGATTTATGGATATCCGTATGATGGGATAAAAACTTATTTAACACCCGAATTGATCAAAGTATACGAGA
Source organism: Bacteroidales bacterium (assembly GCA_030635465.1). Lineage (GTDB taxonomy): Bacteria > Bacteroidota > Bacteroidia > Bacteroidales > JAADJA01 > JAADJA01. Next base: position 1,019 of record DAOVYU010000257.1, read on the forward strand.
AAATATTTAATGATGCTGAAAAAGCAGTTGCTGATTTCCCGGAGTTTCTTGAAAGGGTAAAAATTGCACGTTTGCCATTAGAGTTTGCCATCCTCGATATTTCACTGAGGGATGTAAATGAAGACCTGACTTATTTTAATAAGCAGGATGGTAAATGGATTGCCAGGGAAGACATGCTAAAGCGTTTAGAGAGTTTTACTATTCTGGCTAAAAAAGCAAGTGTTACAAGATATTGGGAACATGGGAATTACCCTGATGATTATAAAGCTACTGTTGAAAGGTATGTGAATTCCAGCATGCGAAATCATTTAGCTTTAAATAAACCGGTAGCCCTATTGACAGAAGCCAGTGAAAAATACCCGGTTGGAGGGCCTAATGCATTAACCAATGGTTTAAAAGGAATCAATGATTATCATTTTAACTGGCTTGGATTTGAAGGTCCTGATTTAATTGCAATTGTTGATCTTGAGGAGGAAAAAGAAATCCACTCTGTAGAAGCTGATTTTTTGCAAGAGATAAAATCCTGGGTATTTTTACCTGATGAGGTTCAATATTATTATTCCAGTAATGGAGAAGATTTCAATTTAATTAGCATCATTGAAAATTCAATTCCTGAAAACAGGGAAAGTACTTTTATAGAAACTTTCAAGACCGAATTTGATCCTGTTAAAGCCAGGTATATAAAAGTAATAGCCAATAATAAAGGGCTCTGCCCCGACTGGCATCCAGGGGCAACTTATCCTGCCTGGATTTTTTGTGATGAGGTGATGGTTTGGTAAATTATTCTTTTACCGGCAGCACATGAATCGCTTTAACGATAAGTCGTACTTCGTCGCCAGGTTTTAAATCAAGGCTCTCAGCTGATTCAATGGTTAGTACTGAAGCCATTTCAGCTGCCTGGGTAACATTAAATTTTACCAGCGACATAATGGTTCCTTTTTCAACGGATTTAACAGTTGCTTTAATCTGATTCCTAGCTCCGTATTTCATAATCTATATATTTTTTATTGAATTCTTAAAGGTAGGCATTTTTGGACATTTTTTTTGAATACCAAAATCATTGGGTTAACAAATTTTAAAATGCCACAAAGGATTTTGATAACTAAATGTTATCACCTATTTTTGTAATTGATTTTCCGAATATGAATAAACGATCAACTAACAAAAAAATAGAATGTACTATGGATAAAATTACTGTAATTGGTGCCGGAAATGTAGGTGCCACGTGTGCAAATGTGATTGCTCAAAGAGATATGGCCCGAGAGGTGGTATTGGTGGACATTAAAGAAGGTGTTGCCGAAGGTAAGGCACTTGACATTTGGCAAACTTCTTCAATCCTGAATTTTAACACAAGGGTTGTTGGGTCAACAAATGATTATTTAAGAACTAAAGGTTCGGGTGTTGTGGTCATTACTTCAGGATTGCCTCGTAAACCAGGGATGTCACGCGATGATTTGATCAAGACCAATGCTGGAATCGTAAAGGAAGTCACTGAAAAGGTAATTAAATATTCTCCGGATGCCACTCTCATTATAGTTTCAAACCCACTTGATGTAATGACCTATTGTGCTTATCTTGCTTCTAACAAACCATCTACAAAAGTTTTTGGTATGGCAGGAGAACTTGATACAGCCCGCTATCGTGCTTTTATTGCCAATGCACTTGAATGCTCTCCAAAAGATATCTTATCACTTTCTTTAGGAGGACACGGAGATACAATGGTTCCATTACCACGCTATACATCGGTAAATGGTATTCCAATTACTGAGTTATTGGGAAAAGACGAAATAGCAAAAATTGTTGAAAGAACAAAATTTGGTGGAGGTGAACTCGTTAACCTGATGGGAACTTCTGCCTGGTATGCTCCTGGTGCAGCAGCAGCACAAATGGTTGAGGCTATTGTAGACGACCAAAAAAGAATATTTCCCGTTTGTGCCTGGTTACAAGGAGAATATGGCTTGAAAGATATATACATGGGCGTTCCGGTTAAGTTAGGGAAAAATGGAATTAGTGAGATAATAGAGATACAGCTAAATAAAGAGGAGAAAAAATTATTGAATGATTCTGCGGTCGCAGTTAAGAAAGTGATGAACTTACTGGATGGTATGAAAATATTCTAAAATTTTTAATTTGAGATATAAAAGGGATCCTTCGGGATGCCTTTTTTTTGTACCTTAGATTTCAGAATTTAGAAAAGATGAAAAGAATTGTTGTATTAACTGGAGCTGGTGTAAGTGCTGAAAGTGGCATTCAAACATTTCGAGACGGTGATGGTCTGTGGAATAAATACAGGTTCGAAGACCTGGCTAGCCCACAAGCCTGGGATCGTGATCCAGCACTGGTTCAAGACTTTTATAATTGGCGACGTAAAATTGTCTGGGAAGCAGAACCTAATCCTGCACATTATGCATTAGCTAAGCTAGAGGATAAATATGATGTTCGAATCATTACCCAGAATGTAGATGATTTACACGAAAGGGGAGGCTCTTCAAATATTTTACATTTACATGGAGAAATTAAAAAATCCCGGAGTACTGTTGATCCTGATCTCGTTTATGAAATGGGTCATTGGGAATTAAAAATGGGAGACAAATGTGAGAAAGGATCTCAATTACGTCCACATATCGTGTGGTTTGGTGATATTGTACCCATGATACAACCTGCCACCGAGATAGCAGCTACGGCTGATATATTTATTGTAGTTGGTACATCCATGGTAGTTTATCCTGCAGCGAGTCTTATTGTTTATGCAAATCCCGATATTCCAAAATA
>DAOVYU010000242.1 GCA_030635465.1 Bacteroidales bacterium
CTGCATTGGGATATGATTTTAACACATCTGTAGGAGCGGTTGCTACATGCCTGGGGAATATTGGTCCAGGTTTTGGCAAAGTTGGACCTATGGATAATTTTGCATTTATATCTATACCCGGGAAATGGATACTTTCTTTTTTAATGCTGTTGGGGAGGTTAGAATTATTTACAGTATTGATATTATTTACCCCTTACTATTGGACGAAGCATTAGTCAATTTGCCTGACTTTTCAATCTGATCATTAAATAGCTTTTCCAAGGCGTCAATCATTTTTTCAATGGTAAAATGATTTTTTACGGTGCCTTTAGCTTTGTCTTCCATGGTTTTTCGGAGCTTTTTATTTGTTAAAAGTTCATGGAGTTTATCAAATAGTTGATTCGAATTTTCAGTTTCTACCAGGAAGCCAGAAACGCCATCTTCGACTAATTCAGGAGCGCCGTTTACGTTTGTGGCTACGCTGGCCTTTCCAGAAGCCATAGCTTCCAAAAGAGCGTTAGGCATTCCTTCATACCTGGAGGGCAATACAAAAACATCTGATGCAGCCAAATGGGCAGGGATCTCATTTGAGAATCCGATAAAATGAACCATATCTGACACACCATTTTTTGCTGCTATAGAATTTAACACACTTTTAAGCTTACCTTCTCCGGCTATAATGAATTTCCAATTCAGATTGTCAGCTTTAGCTTTTACAGCAACATCAATCAGTAGATCAAAACCTTTTTGATGAGCAAGCCGACCGGCTGAAAAAATGATTTTGCTGGTTGGATCAAGGTTGTACTTTTCATGGAGGTTTACTTCTTCAACATTTTCAGGAAATTCTACACCATTATAAATTACATGAATGAAGTTGTCAGGGAACCATTCAAATCCTTCATAGATATTTTTAATGGAATTCGTATTAGTGATTATACCATCAATGAATTGAGTAAATGGTTTGATGTATTTCTTCTTATTTGTGAGGTTCTGGATACCTTGGCGTGCAAATATTGCCTTTATTCCCAATGATCTGGCAGCTCTGGCGCCAATCTTTACATCTTTATTTTGGCAACAAATCAGAACATCGATCTCATCCTTTTTAAGGAAAGCCTTTAAAGTTCCAACCTTCCAAAATGCGATATCTGCCGGTATGGTAAAATGAAAAATGTTTAAACCACTTTCTATGGACTTTTGCTCAATTACAGATCCTTTTTTACATGCAATAGTTACATGATGCCCGCGATTGGCTAAACCTATTCCTGCATTGAGCATCCATTTCTCACCTCCCCCCCACTTTGATTTGCCTAAGGAATTGAGGAATAGTATATTCATTTTGGTAGGATATGCTTTATATTGATTTTATAATATTATTAAATATAAATTGAATTGAATTGCAAACATAAAAGCTTTATAGATATAATGAAATTGATAAATAGATTTTTGAAAAGGTGTATAATAAAGTGATATTTGCACAAATAAATTTTTAGAATTGATGAATATTTTTTTCTTAAACTCTTTTCCTGCTTGGGGAGGTGGAGAAAAGTGGGTAATCGAAGCTGGAGTTGGCCTAAAAGAAAGAGGTCACAATATTACCATATCTAGTTTGCCAGGATCTGCTAGCGAATTGAAAGCCAAGGATGTAGGCCTCGATACTTTTCCTTTAATGTTGAAGCTAGATATAGCGTTTTGGAAGATCCCTGGTTTAATGCGTTTTTTCAAAAAGACAAAAACTGAGGTTGTTATCTGTGTGCAAAACAGGGATGTAAAAGTAGGTGCTTTAGCAGCAAAATTAGCAGGGGTTCCGGTAGTACTAGTCAAAAATGGGTTGGATGTAATTAAGAAAAAACCATTTCATAAAATAACATTTACAAAATTTATCGACGGCATCATCACCAATGCAAAAGTCTTGAAAGACACTTATATGGATTATGGATGGTTTGAAGATAGTTTTATTCAGGTGGTCTATGATGGATTGGAAATTCCAGAGAATATTCAAAAAATTGATTTAAGAGAAGAGCTATCATTCCCTGAGGATTCAAAACTAATATTAAGTGCAGGAAGACTCGTAGAGCAAAAAGGATTCGATTATTTAATTGAGGTCGCCGAAATTGCAAAAAAAGAAAGTAAAAAGTGGCGATTTGTTGTTGTTGGGGAAGGTAAACTCGAAAAAGAATTGAAAGATAATGCTATGAAAAAGGGTGTTACTAAAATAATTAAGTTCATTGGCTTTCGTAAAGATGTTTTACCTTATATGAATGCAGCAGATTTAATTGTTTTAACATCTCGAAGTGAAGGACTTAGTAATGTATTAACGGAGGCCATGTCACTTGGGAAAACTTGTGTTGCTACAGCGGTTAATGGAGTTCCAGAGCTTTTTGAAAAGAATAGTGCAGGTTTGATGGTGGATAAAAATAATCCTCAGGCCATTTATGAAGGGATAGAGAAAGTCCTAACAGATCCAAACTTAAAATCTAAATTTGAATCAAATGCATTGAAGCGAATTAAAAAAGATTTTCTGAAGGAGACAATGATCGATCGTTTGGAAAATATTTTTATGGATTACTTGAGTAGTGTTAATACAACTTCTAATCTTTAACTTTAAATTTTCTTTTCGTAAGGATCAGAAATTTCTTTGGAATTAACGAGTTGTTTTAGAATGACGATGATAAAGTAAGATTAAAAAAGTGATCTTTAAATAGATTGATACCATTTTCACTAATACAGTATTAAAAAAAAGTCGAAAATTTACCTAACGAACGTTTCATTGCGAGCGTATTTGCACCAAACTTTCGCCATGCATAATCATTAGAATCTAAAAGTAATTGGCAAGACTGGCTATCTTCTTTCGATAAATGAATATTTTCAAAAATAATGGCTTTGGGCAGAATACCTGCATTATTAAATATTCGTATTACATGGTAATCAAATCCTTCCGTATCTATTTGTAGCAAATCAATTTCCCTTATTTGGTAACGTTCGAGCAATGTCAATGGGCTGATAACAACAACATCTTCTGAAACAATCTGCTCGGAAGGAGACAAGGGCATTTCAATATTATACTTTTCGCAATTATTTCTTACTAATCCACTATCAAAGGCTTCTTTGATTTTCTCATAACTAAATGAAGCAAGACCATCTGCCCAGTGCAAATTCGAGAATCCAATTTTATACAGTTTTTGATAACCATCTTCCTCCCCAATAGCTGCACAGATAGTATGAATACTTTTATTTTTTTTATAGATTTTAGTAAGGGACTTATTGAAAACGTAAGCCTGAGGTTCCAAAAGAACTCCTTTCCAATGATCTCTTTTTATGAATTTATGGATAGGATCATGAGTAATTCCATCATTGGCCCCTGCCTGAATAACTGTAAATGAATGCTGTTTTGATAAAGAATACTGATTTAAAAAATCATTCAAACTACCTCTAGATGGCCTGTAAAAATACTTGTAGAAACCTGTAAAAAGCGGACTATTGTTGGCACTTAATCTAAACCTGAGACCTTGATACCATGAATTATATTTATTTTTTAAGAAATCGTGCATTAAAAATTGACTAAGGAGATTTGAATGAATTTCTCAAAGATAAAAGAAGATACTAAAATATATATAGCTTGCTTAAAAAAAATTATTGCTTGTGTAGATAAATACGATTTAATTGAAATAATTAATTATTCATTTTTTAATGAATTTAATGTCTATTTATTGGTGTTATTTAGATTTCTCAGGCCTTGGTTTTATTGTTAAGAATTATAAGAGCATGGAAGAGTAATTTTATTCTTGCTATTTTTAACCTTTTCAATTGGCTGTAAAAAATGATTAAACATTTAAAACTTAAAATATTGGTAAAACTCCCTGTTAAGCTTGGAGACACCATCATGGCCGCCTATTTTTTAAGAGCAGTTAAAGAGCATTACCCAAATATTCAACTCGATGTGATCATGGCTAAAAGCTTAGTTGAACTCAAAGAGA
>DAOVYU010000408.1 GCA_030635465.1 Bacteroidales bacterium
TCTATCATCCCGACGATCAAAAGTTTTTTATCATATTGATTCCAACGTGTAGCAAATTTTTCAACTTCTTTAACTGATAAGATTTTATTATCTACTTCCGGATCATTAATAGATATATCAAATGAAAAATTATCCATCTGATTATAAATTGGTTCACTGAATGGAAGATTGATGTGAACAGGGCCACAATCAGGATACATCGTTAAATTAATCGCTTCGTTAAAAATTTTCTCAGCCTGAATAAACTCATCATTTGTATTTATCTCCTCTGGTAATTCAAAGCTTTTTTTTATATAATTGGCATAAATATTTTTCTGCCGAATGGTTTGACCATCACCCTGATCAATCATATCAGCCGGCCTGTCTGCTGTTAGAATTAATAAAGGAATTTTCTGATAATATGCTTCAGCAATAGCGGGTGCATAATTTAAAGCTGCTGTTCCAGAAGTACAGTTTATTGCTACAGTTTTTTTTGTTTGTTGAGCCATACCAAGTGCAAAAAACGCGGCACTCCGTTCATCAACAATGCTGATGGCCGTAATTTTTGGATGTTGTGCAAAAGCTAATATGATCGGTGCATTGCGTGAGCCAGGAGAAATTACTATATCCTTCAACCCTTTTTGGGCAAATATCTCAGCCAGTAATGCGATGCTTTTTTTGTCAGAAGTCATTCCAATTTTTGATTGATCGCAAAGGTCGGGAAATTTATAAAATAGACAATAGTGTTTCTGCTTTTAAAACCGTTTCCTCCCATTCATTCTGAGGATCTGATAGTTTAGTCAAACCTCCACCTATAAACAGGGCCAGTTTGTCATTCAAAATTTTCATACAACGCAAGTTAACAAATAGGTCTGTCTTTTCGTCCATATTTAATGGCCCGCAAAATCCTGCATAATATTCGCGGTTATGTTTTTCGGTTTGAAGGATCAGATTAAGAGCCTGCCCTTTCGGGAAACCACATACTGCAGGTGTTGGGTGTAATGCTGAAATAAATTCTCCTAATTTTTCTTGAATTTTAGATTTGTCAAAACTAAATTTCGTGGCCAGGTGAATGGCATTACCAGCATGGAAATTTTGGACTTTTTCCTTGGTATAATCTAGTATTTTAAATTTTTTGAGAATACTTTCTATATAATCCGTTACAATCTGTTGTTCCTCCAGCTCCTTTTCTTGCCAGTTAATATTTTGTTCTCCCATACGAAAAGCTTGTGTTCCGGCCAATGAAATAGTTTGAGCTATGTTTTCATTGATCCTCAACAAAGTTTCCGGGGTAGCTCCTGCCCAGGTACCTGCACCCGGAATATTGATTATATGGCAGAAAGCATTTAGGTAATTCTGCTGAAGTTTTATAAAAAATCCCCCAGCATTAAAACGTTCTGTTTTGTTTTCAATCTGTACACGAGACAATATCGCTTTGGGGAAATTCTTATCAAAAGAACAGATGAAAGATTCAGCCTGTTTTAAATAGTCTTGTTTACCAATTTCAAATGGAAATTTATATTTATACTCAGGATAGAGGGATTCTTTTTCTGAAATTTCCTTGATCAGAGATTCTTCAAAATTATCATTTTCAAAGATCAATTCCGGTTCAAAAAAAACAATGGGGAAACTGGTTTTTCGATGAAAAGGAGCATATACAAAGCCAGATTGATTGGCAACCTCATAAAAATGTTCTGCAAAATTAAATTTACCAGAAAGCTGAATCCAGGTTACCATATCAGATTCTTCGGGCAATCGAAAAGAGACAAAAGGGATGTTCTTTTCAAGACATAAATTGATAAGTTGAGCCAGTTTTGTACTCACTTTTTGATTGGATTATTTATTACTTTGTTTTGGAATTGTAATCACAGTTATTCTTGAAACCGAAATCCGGTAACCTCCCTGATCTTTAATTTCAATATCCCATACATGAGTTATGGAGCCTCTGTGGATCAGTTTTGCCTCGGCATATACAAAACCCCTGGTAACAGCACCAATATGATTTGTATTAACAGCAGCTCCCCTCACGTCATTTTTGTCTAAATCGACCAATACCGCTGAACCCAAACTGGCAATCGTTTCGGCAAGTGCAATGCTGGCTCCACCATGTAAATAATTAAAAGGTTGTTTGGTTCGTTTATCAACAGGCATTTTGGCTTTTACATAACCATCCTTTAATTCAAGGTATTCAATACCCAATTGTTCCATGAGTGTGCCTTTGCTGGTGGCATTTAGTTCTTCGAGTGTGCTATTGATTGAAATCATACTATAATTTTTTATACGCTGACAAAGTTAATGAAAGCTATGTTTCCTTATGTTGTTAATCAGTAAAACAATTTAATCTGTAATTTTGTTTGTCCTACATAGGAATGATGAAAATGCTCCAATTATATATGACAATCCTCGATGAAGTCAATGGAAAGTTTTTGATCTCGATTTCTAACTCTATGGATTCAACAACAATCTCTTTCAATCATACTTCAAAAGAACTCATATTCTTAAAAGAAAACCCATTAACTGAATTCCTTAAAGCTCATGAATTTCAATTTCGGAAGTTATAGATCGGAA
>DAOVYU010000072.1 GCA_030635465.1 Bacteroidales bacterium
GCAAAAAGCAGGTGTCCGTGTCCCTTTCCACTTTGATTATGGAGAAGTTAGAATTATTCCTGAGTTCAATCCACTTGACCCAGATCTTTTACTTGATGAAGTAATTGAATCATATGATCTGCAAGCGCAGCAAGACTCAATTAAAAGTCTGACCATAGACTACACTCAACGAAAGAACTTCAATTTAATGAATGTACGCAAAGATAAAGTCGGCGCACAAACAAAATCCAGGATTTACGATATTGAAAATTTTGATTTGTCATACAGCTATTCCAAAATTTATCACAGAAATGTTGATATTGAATCAGATGTGCTGCAAAATTACATGGGAGGGTTGGGTTATAATTTTAATTCCAATCCTAAAAATGTAAAACCATTTGAAAAAATTGGATTTATTGCCAATACCAAGGCATTTCAAATTATCAAAGATTTTAATTTTTATTACCTGCCTAAAATGTTTTCCTTCAGAACTGATATGACTCGAATGTATAATGAAAGAAAGCTTCGGAATAAAAGTTTTGGAAAAGTAATTACCATCCCTACTTACAATAAAACATGGGATTGGAACAGGATGTATGATTTAAAGTTTGACCTTGCACAATCGCTCACATTTAATTTTAATGCCAATATCCAGACCTATATCGATGAATACCATGGATCAAATAAAATGATTGATAGAGATGATGAGACAATTACGCCTGAAGTTAAACAACAACAGGTAAAAGATCAAATAATGATGGGGGGTACCAAAAGAAATCATTCACAAACTGCAGGTCTTAACTGGAATATCCCTATCAACAAAATTCCATTATTCGATTGGATTACTGGAAATTTCGGATACAATGTATCCTATAACTGGACAGCTTCTCCTAAATCCATCCAGCAAGCCCTGGGAAATACTGTTTCTAATAATTTAAACTGGAATATCAACGGAAATGCTGATTTTAATAAACTATATAATAAAGTAGGATTTTTGAAAAAGATAAATGAACCAAAACGTAAACGCCCTTCAAAAAAACCTGCCACCAAACAACCTAAAAACCCTGATGACTCAACAAAGGTTGAAAAACCCAAAGTAAACTATGCAAAAATTGCGTACGAAACAGTTTTCAAAATATTGATGAGTGTTAAAAAGGTTTCTATTCAATATGCCGATAATACTGGAACTTCATTACCCGGGTTTATGCCGATTGCAGGTTTGCTGGGTAATAATTGGTCATACAATGCGCCTGGGATGAAATTTATATTTGGTTACCAGCCCGAAGGTCCTGACTACTTTAACCAGGAAGGATGGCTATCTAATGATGAACGACTGAATACAGCCTTTACACAATTTGGAAGTACCACATTAAATGTGCGATTTACACTGGAGCCATTTAAGGATTTAAAAATAGAAATAACGGCTGATAGGACTTACTCTGGCAATGTACAATCTTATTACACCTGGAATATTGAGGATGAAATTTTTAATGAAACTAACCGAATGGAAATGGGCACTTATTCCACGTCTTATATTACCTGGGGAACTGCTTTTGGGGGATCCTTATCCAATGAAAAATCGCAATATTTTGAGAATATGAAAGCATACAGGATTGATGTTGCTAACAGGTTAGCCAATCAGGATCCACGGGATATTTCCGTGAATGACTCAACTGGGTTCCCAAATGGTTATGGCCCAACATCCCAGAATGTATTGCTACCTTCCTTTATTGCTGCATACTCCAACAAATCTCCTGAAAATGTTACACTTGAGCCATTCCCAACCATTCCGCTTCCAAACTGGCGAGTATCTTATACTGGATTGTCTAAAATTCCTTTTCTACAAAGTATATTTAAATCTGTAACCATTAATCATGCCTATCGCTCATCTTATAACGTTGGATCATTTACTTCAAATGTAAACTATACTGATACTATCGTTAATGGTATCATTGTTCCAAATAACCCCAATATTAATAGTGGGGACTTTATCCCTGAATTTGAATTTGCTAATGTAATGATTACTGAACAATTTAGCCCTTTGATCAATTTTGATATGACCTTGCAAAACAGTTTGCTTGCCCGGTTCGAAATTAGTAAATCACGTAACCTTTCATTGAGTTTTGCCAACAATCAGTTAACTGAAGTTACAAGTGAGGAATTTTCGATTGGATTGGGTTATAGATTCAAGGATGTTCCTATTTCTTTTGCCAGTATGGGAGGTGGAAGAGGTAAAACTTTTAAGAGCGACCTGAATATAAAGGGTGATTTTTCTATTCGGTATAATAAAACAGTTTTACGAAGTATTGATACTGATTTAAACCAAGTCTCTGCAGGACAAAAAGTTTCAGCAATAGATATTTCGATCGATTATATGCTTTCACAAAGTCTTACCCTAAGATTATTTTACAATAGAATTACAACCAATCCATTTTTGCCTTCTCAATATCGTAACTCAGCCACAAAAGGTGGATTCAGCCTAAGATTCTCGCTTGCCCAGTAGTTTCATTTATTATTTCGAAAACAATTATTAATTATCCAGGTAAGGCCGATATTGTGTTAATATTGTTAGGCAAAAAAAATTGCATTGTGATTGACTTTTAATTTTTTAATTTATTACTTTTGACTCGATTAATAATTTTATTCAAATAGTTATGAGTTATCCGGAAAGTTTAAAGTATACAAAAGACCATGAGTGGATCAGAGTTGAAGGCGACGAAGCCTTTATTGGTATCACGGAATTTGCTCAAAAAGAATTAGGTGATATCGTTTTCATTGAAGTAGAAACTGTTGATGAAACCCTTGATATTGAAGAAGTATTTGGATCAATTGAAGCGGTAAAAACGGTATCTGACCTCTTTATGCCCTTATCAGGAAAAGTATTGGAATTTAACGAAGCACTGGAATCTACACCTGAAATTATTAATTCTGATCCTTACGGAAAAGGTTGGATTGTAAAAATAAAACTGACTAAACCTGAGGAAGTAAATGATTTATATGATGCTAAGGGATATAAGGAATTAGTTGAGGCATAGCTTGATATTTAGGTTCCTGATTAGATTGCAAACAATATTTATTTTTATGATCTCGTTAATATCTTAAATCAACAATTGAAAATATCAACAATTATATTTAATTTAGCATCCTGAATTTGTTGAAAACAATATCTTTAAATATATATTATGAGAGATAAAAGGAAAGCTCCAAAAGCAGACCTTGAAAGTAAAAAAACTATTTTTATTGAAATAGGTATGGTTTTAGCACTTGCTGCAGTGCTTTTTGCTTTTGAATGGAAGAGCTATGAAAAAACAGAATTAAATCTGGCAGCCATGGTGGCTGATGACACACCTGAGGAAATGGTAGAAATTACTCAACATGAGAAACCACCTCCACCCCCGAAACCTCCGCAACAAACAACAATTATTGAAATTGTTGAGGACGACGTGGAAATAGATGATGATATTGAAATTGATGTTGAAGCTGACCAGGAAACAGAAGTTGAGGAATACATCCCTATCGAGGAGGAAGATGAAGAAGAGGAAACACAGATATTTACAGTTGTTGAATCCATGCCAGGATTTCCAGGAGGTGAAGCAGCTCGTATTAGATACCTGAATGAAAATATTAAATACCCACAAATGGCACGTGAAAGTGGTATCCAGGGCCGTGTATTTGTTACATTTGTAGTTGAAAGAAACGGTGCTGTAACTGATGTTAGAGTATTAAGAGGTATCGGTGGTGGATGTGATGAAGAAGCTGTTAGGGTTATTAAGAATATGCCTAAATGGAATGCAGGTAAACAAAGAGGAAAACCTGTTAGGGTTCAGTTTAACATGCCCATTTTATTTAAACTGAATTAAAATATAAGAAACCAGCTTCTAGCTGGTTTTTTTATGTCCTTTTGTATACAAAATTTGTATTAATCAGGCAATAGAAAGGATATTAAAAATTTCTATAATCAAAGGTTTCAATGTCCCCTACCCTTTTGTCCTGGCAATAACCTTTAATAAAATTCATCCTGAAGTTATTTGACAAATTCAATTTTAACCCAATATAGAAGTCTAAACCAGTAAAATCGCTCAATCCAAGAGCTGTGTTTAATTTATCAAACCCTAAAAAGAAATTCCCATATCTGAAATAGAATCCAATCCGTGGAGAGTTCCAACCCCACTCATATATAGAAATTGGTAGGCTTACTTCCATTCGGTTGGTTTCATAGCGTGGTGTAAATGCTAAGATAGAAGGTCGTTTGATATATGATTTACCAATATTGAATCCATAAATTACCGTGCCATTTAGAAATAAGTATCTACGAATGGGATAATCAAATTGAACACTTAGAGCAGGAGGTATATTCATTATATAACTTTCCTCATTAACAACCTCTTCCGCATTGTCAAGAAAATAATAATCTAACTTATCATTAATTTCATTGATGGTATTTCCAGGCAGTGTATCATACATTTCTAACCATGTTGTTGCAGAATTGACATATTTACGGTAATGCGTTTTCTTACTGAATTTTATATATCCAACATCAAGCAGAGAAATCCCAATCCGATAATTATATTCTTCATATGGCTGTTCACATAAACTTCCAAAAGCATAATTAGAATGTCCCTTTGCAGTATACATATAGGTAACTCCAAGATCAACTCCCACGCCAAATCCCCTTATAAGTGGCCCTTCAGGGAAATTATTGTTATCATAATTAAATGGTAAAGAATAACCATAATCAAATGTTACATCATAAATCGATGCTGTTGTATCGGAGTGTACAGTATAGTCAAGTGAGTAAACATTGGTAAATGTAGAACTTAAACCTAAAAGTGGCTTTACAGTAATTCCAGCAGACCAGGATTTATACCCATAGCGATGAAAGTTATAAGCATAACTAAAATCAAGCTCGATCCAGCTTAAAGCACCAGCTTTAATTGTTTTATCATGTGCATATCTGACCTTCTGCAGCTCTTCAAAATCAATGTCCTCATAAATAAAAGTGGCGATTTCAGCTGGTAAGTTAGTAAATGAAGTATTAACCCTCAAAGCAGTTGAAAGGCCAAAGGCATGTTTCCCATATACTAGCATTCCTGAAGGTCCCAGCAAACGTATTCCTGCAAATCCTGATTTGTACGTATCATCCTCGTATACTTTAAAATTTCGAATCTCTCCTTCCTGGGTATAATAAATAGGCGAAATATTATGAAATAACAAATTATACCAATCATTTCGAAGTAAATAAAAATAATTGTTATCCTCCGAAATATTAATTGTAAGGAGGTTGTAATCCATATATAATTTGGAACCAACCATACTGGAAGGATTGAGTCCTATACCATGAACACCAGCATAGTTGCTATTAACTATGCCAAGCATCTCCTGACCCTTTAAAGCAATGTGAAACAAGAAAATTATATATATAAGTAGAAGGTAGCGCATGTAATTGTAACTATTATCCTTTAACTTTCAATTTGGTCAAAAGTTACCTAAAAAATGGTATGAAATTTAAAACGTTTCAGGTTTTCCAAAATTATAAATATTAACGACCTAAAAGGAAAAAAGGCCGAAAAACCTTGAATAAAAACAAGTTTTCCGACCTAATTAACCAACCAAAACCAAATTTTACAAATAAAAATTAACCACCATGAAAAATTATCAGATTACATAAATCAGTTAGATGCTGTATTTATGTATCAAAGAACTGATCATTTCATTTCAATCCTCGTGCCAGAATTCATAAACACTTGATATTCATTGCAATACAATCCATACTGATTAGAGTGAAACCAACACCAGATTGGCTTATCTTACTAAATATCTGTAAACGAGAAGCTTATCTATATTTTACAATATCGTAGATAAAAGAGAATGCTATCCATTTTCGTAATATATTCCGCCAACGGATAATATGTATTAAAAAGGGTCTGTAGTTCAAATTTGGGAAATCTTTCCAAAAAGATCAAAAAAGTCTGCTTTTGACACCAATACAGGGTAAAATTGGCCAATCCTTAATTCCTTACCTTCAGAATCAATGATCATTTCATTATCTACTTCCGGAGAGTCGTATTCAGTTCTTCCAATATAGTACTCCCCTTCTTTGCGATCAATCATGGTTTTATATACCTGGCCTATTCTATTGGTATTCTTTTCGAGGGAAACCTCCTGCTGGATTGCCATTATTTTTTCCATACGGGTTTGTTTTACCCCCTCAGGGATATTGTCAAGTAATTTATAAGCCTTTGTCCCTTCCTCCGGAGAATATGTAAATACACCTAATCTGTCAAATTTGTATTCCCTCACAAAATCAGCGAGTTCATTAAATTCTTCATCTGTCTCACCTGGAAATCCTACAATTATTGTTGTTCTTAATGCTACTTCTGGAAGGATAGTCCTA
>DAOVYU010000020.1 GCA_030635465.1 Bacteroidales bacterium
AGTACATGCATGCCTATCAGCATATCAGGATTTCTTCCTGATATTAAAGATAAAAATAACATGGCATCAGCATTTCGGCTTATTTGGTATGAATTACCGGGAAATAATATTACCGGGATATCACTGTTTTCTTTTAATGTACGGATGCAGTGAAACAAAGTGTCGCTTGTCATAAGGCTGCCGCCTACAAATAAAAAATCAACCCCTGCTTTTTGTGCTATGCCGGCTGTTTCTTCTAATTGGTCAGGCGATAGTTTATCCGGGTCGATAAGTACTGCCAATTGCTTTTTTTGTTTGTTGAATAGGTCAATTGTATTCATATAATTGCTTTTCAACAAAAGTAGTAAATATACCGATTACTAATCAAAATGCGCTTTAAGTTCGTTTCACTTCTTAAAGCACTTTGATTATGTATCGGCATTAACTAACCATTGTAAATTTCAAAATACACTTTCAGCGCATTTTAAAATACAATTGGTATAATTTGTTTTGGTGTTTATTTGGAATATAGGGCAATGGTTTGATTAGGTAGGTATTTTACAACTTATTATTTGCCGTACAAACGTCGAGATATAAAACCATTTCATCATATATCAATTCATTTCCACCACCACCTAAAGGGAATATAATCAGTTTCAATGTTACAATACCGTTAATTATATCTTGAACACCAGGTGTATAAACTGTAATAAGGTCATTGGAATTTTCAAATGTTCCATCACCACTGCTTTGCCACATTGTTATTGCACAGGAACTAAAAACACCTCCTGTGATAAAATCTCGGTTGTTGCAAATACTGGCATCTGCACCTGCTGATAGATAAGGGTGATTTGTAGCAAATGTAATATCGTTTAATTTTGCATTCTGACCTTGTGAGAGCAATCCGATCAATAACATACTTCCCATCAGAATGGAAATTAGAATGTTCTTTTTTAGTTTGTACATTGCAGTTAGTATTAGTTGATAATTAAATGATTAGGTGCTGAGACAAATATACCTTATTCAATATGTGCTTGTCAAGTTATTTAGAATGTATTTAAATAGTATTTTGTTAAAAATTTGTTAAGGAAAGTTAAACACCTTGCTATTACATGTCTGTAAGTCGAATATTATTCTGTGATTTTAGATCATGATATGCTAAGCATGTGTTAAGAATTTGTTAAGAAATATAGATATTATGTATTATAAACACGTAGACTAAATTCTTTTTTGTGGTTTTGTTATTTTTCAGGAGGGGGTAAATTCATTTGCAAATCGAAATGAGAAATAAAAAATCCATGCTCGGAAAGGAAAAGGTTTTGGAATTTTGAAATCCTCCACTTCCAGATCAACCCAGTTAATCTCTTAAAAAATTAAAATTACAATTAAATTTGTTGAAAATCAAAACTTTAAGCATGAATCTTCGTCTCGCTGTTAAACATACTTAAAGCCGAAGGCAGTTAATCAGGCACCTGACATTCACTCCCATTATTTAAAATCCAGAAATCATTCTTATCAGGATTAACAACCTGTCCATTCATATTGAAATCTCCATTAAAATATCCTTCTTCACCTGCTTGGAATTCCCATACAGCAATTTTATCGAATTCATTTATTGAGCCATCAGCATTTCCGTCACCTGCAATTAAACCCCAAATGCTTGTTGAGATTTCTTTTTGTCCTAAAACACCACCATAAGCTTTTTCCGCTTGATCAGTAAAATCGTAATTATATACTCCATTGAATCCATTTAAGGGATAGGCAGACATCACTCCAAGGTGATTTCTATGCCAAAGAACTAAAAAGAGCTCATCTAAAATGGTAATATTAAAAGTTAGATTTGAAGTGCCATCTATACCGACTATCATGCCATTTTTTGTTAAGAATGCTGCTTGTTGAGAAACCATGGTAGATGGAATAGCAGAACCAGCATTGGTTGCATCTCTTAGTTCTATCAGTAACCAGTCAACAATATCTGAATTTGGGATGGCTAATACACTTTCTGTACCCAAATAGTTCCATGGCGGATCAGTATAGGGTTGGTTTAATGGTATATGTCCAGAGTTATTTAAATATGTGTTTATCTCTATTCCATTAAAAGGGCCTTCAAGTAGAACTTTTATATTTATACTGATACCATGATCCCATCCTGCCAATTTAGCCATCATCCACCATACAGCCTTTCCCTTGTTTTCACAATTTTCGTAAGATGTATGCCCTGCTTGTTCAATATTATATTGAGGATGTTCAAATGGAACTATAATCGTTTCGCTACCATTCCAATATTCATATGTACTCCATTCCCATTCTTCTGAAGTAGGATTATACCACCAGCAATCAATGTCTGCAAAATCAAATAGAACTTTATTATTGGTGTTACAATAATTTCGAATTTGCTCATTGCGCAAATACCTGTTGTATCCTTGAGCCTGGTTTTGATTATAATGATTTCCAGGTCCTGTTTGTGCATTTCCTGTCATATATATAAAAGTAACATCTGGAAATTCAACCTCAAGTCCGGATATGGAATCAAGATATTGCTGAACATCATTTTCTGAATAAGTGTTAACCTGAGTACACCAGCACCATTGTGAAAGATTAATCATGGGATTGTTATTCAATACATCACGTGTATTGTTCATTCCTGCAGTTGTTCTCCAATAATCTTCCGGTGTGATGTAAGTAAACCCCTCTTGTCCATCGAAAATACATAAAGCTCCTGATACAGTTGGAAGTGAACTATTTGCCCTGGCAACATCATAAGTAGGGTTAATGGCTTCAATCCGATCTAGGCCAATGGTTAACTGACCTCCGTGTGAAGTATGAGCATAGTGCCATTTTTGATTAGCCTGCGCTGAGTCGATCCAGTTCATAGGAATTTGAGTTAGTTCCAGACAGTTATGGTCAATAAGTATTCCCTGGCTTAATGCTTGACTCCCAATTAGAGTAAATAAAACCGGGTATAAATAATAGCTTTTAAACATAGCTGAGTATTTTGTTGGTTGAATGAATTATATGTTACTTGCAAATTCTGACTTCGTTTTAAATGTTTAGATTTAGCACTGGAGGGATTTGAATTAATATTTTTTGGTTCAACAAATATATTGAATTTTAATGAATTAAAAAAATCATTGGTACTCAATCGGGAAACTTCAACTTCAAATTCTTTCTTACCTGAAAAATTTTGAATAATTGTAAGCTATAACTTGAAGAGTTTGAAATAGTAATTTAACCTATCGATGTTTATTTAGATTTTCATATACGACCATCAATAAATAGATATTTAATTTTACTGATCCTCAAACACTATTAACTCTGGATAAAACAATTCCCAGGCAAAAGCCTTAGCCCAATAGGAAGGAGGAGAATCCAGGCGCAGACCCTTTTCAGGACCTTCTATAACCAAGCCCATTAAATTGTAGTAGTTATTCAAATCATCTTTCATTATGATTGGCAGGGAATTCTGTACTGGGCTGAATTTGGTGGATGATCGACTGGTTGGAAGAAGAAATGCAGTTATAAAATCTTTTGTACTACTACCAATGATAAGAAGCGAATAAGATTTAAAATTAGTGCGATAAATACTTATTGAATCAGTAAAAATACCTTCTTCAAAAAGCAGGGCATACTGCCTGAAAACCACACCAAAATATTCCTCTTCTGTAAGATAAGTAGAAACAATTCCATTTCCTGATTTTGTATTTATAAGCAGGCAAATTGAATCACATACATGTGCAGAGGTGTCATGCAGTACACTCCCGTTAGGAAAACTTTCTGCTGCAACTGCCGCTGTAGTAAAAAGCAAAGGTTGTGTATCCAATGCATTGCCACTAAGCAATCCGTTGATGCTTTGTAGTCCCATCTGTGACCAGTAACTTTCTGTTTCCCGGTCATAAGGAATAAGATTATGGTTATACAAATGACCTGATACTCCAAAGGTTGTGGGTTCTCCATTGATCATCCGATCCCATGCAATACCGCTACCAGTGAGTGGACAGTAAGTTGCTGCAAAATAATGATCCAGGAATTTATCATTAACGATTTCATGGTGCCAGAGGATTTCTAATGGATAAATGTTAATATGGTCATTTATTTGGAAAATGAATACCTTTTCATTGGGATCAAGATGAGCCTCTTCAAAGGAATAGAATATTGGTTCATCGATGGCCTGAATCTGATCATGTGCACCTTCTTTAAATACAATATTTTCAGTGGGGACAAGCCATCCGGTTGCTCCATTGGAAGAATTGGAACCTGAAGGTTTTTCTTCAGACTTCGTGCATGCTATGACAAGCATCATAATCCCAACAAGGTAAAAAAGGAGCCTAAATTGCATTTGTAACATTTTTACAATTATGACGATTTACATGCTGCTACCTTACAAACAGAGCTTATCAAATTTTTAATAAACTATGTAAGCGATATCGTAATTATAGATTGGTATTTATTGAGGATATGGAATACTAGGGAGGAGAAGGATACTTACTTTTTAACAAAAAATCTAAAACTAACCTATGGAATTGATATTTGAATAATTATTTAATTAAATTGTAATCTGTAATTTGATTAGATATTGATCATTATGAATCCACGCATCGGCAGAAGGTCGTTATATAATAAACTGGAGAAAAAACCAAAATCTGCTGCTGTAGAGTTTGTTGAAAGGAATACCAAAAAGAACATCACCATGAAACAGGAGTTTCTTTACCTGGAAGATGTGAAAATGGCTATGAATATCTATCACCTTGAGACGAACATAAAGTTTAAAAGATGGTTATTAAGTGAAATTAAGAAACATCACAATTTTCAAGAATTTTATGAGATAGTCAATGATTCCATTGAAAAAGACAGACATCGATTACAAAAAGAGTTTAAAATAACACTAAAATAACTTGCTAAAATATTAAAGGATTGGAAAAAGAGAAAAGCAGCGGGTGGAATTTAACCACCTCCCTTATGAAGGGGGGAACTGCCTGTCGCTGCTCTATAACTTTTCTTCTTCCCGGATTTTAGATAAAAAAAGGAAAACCGAGTAAACTTTTTAACGATCCAAAAATAGAGGGAATAATAACCTTAAAACAACTATGAAATGAAAATTTTCAACAACAGATTGTGAATTGTATTGTTTTTATTGATCCTTAATCACAATTTTCTCGTTTTTAATTTCAAAGCTAGCATCGTGTGGAATGAGGATACCTGAATAATTTACAATAAATGGTTCCATTTGAATGGGAAGTGGATTACTTGCGGCATTGTATTTAACATTAAAATGTCCACTAATCTGGTAATCAACAGAAAATGCAAATGAAGGCGGGTGTACAAGGGTGAGCCTGTCAATTTTAGGATGGTGTATTTGTTTAATGTTTTCTTCTTTTAGAATAAATTCGGCATTTTCATAGGATGATATTTGTAACAACTCTTTTTCCAGGCCAGCTAACTGCAATATAACATTAAATCTGGTTAGTCCTGATTCGCTGCTCATCAGGTATCCCAATACCAGTTTTGAAAACTCTTCTTGCGATAATATAGAATCTGTCATTTCAAAGTGATTGAGTTGTAAAGTTAAACAAGCTTCTAAAACTTGCAAAGTAATTTGTTTAGATTCGATTAACACATAATAAAAAGTGGAACATTCAGACTGATTTTGTCGTACAAGCATTATATATTATTTATTACTTATGAAGTTAGTACGATATATCTTTATTTTGGGATTGTTTTACCTTTTGATATTATTATTTGGGTGTAGTCCTAAATCTGTTACCACCGATTACCAGGATTTGAAAAGTAGTTCTAAAAGCTGGATACCTTTTTATGGTTATGAATCGGTTACTTTTGAATTTGATACAAACACAATGGTTTTTACTGGTATAGGAAAGGAAACATCCTATGACTATATTCGGTATATGACAGATCAAAGTGGCTTTTTCAACGTCCAAAAAGATTATTATGCATACCTGGAACGTCAGTCGCTGATTTTTGAATCTCCTACTACTGATTATTTTATTACATACTACCTGGAACGCGATAAAGGAGATACTGGAGACTGGGATATTTTTAAGGTTTCTGTCGGAGATGGGGATTATTACAAAAGTGAAATGAAGATTGTGACCTACGAAACGGATAAATATGATAAGGGTGAAAGGTTTAGTTATAAAGCAACAGTTACCCTTAACGAAAAGGTATTTAACGATGTATATTATCTGAAACAGGAAAGGAGACCATTTGAAATTTATTATACTCAGGCACAAGGAATCGTTGCTTTTAAGCTCTCCGCTAAAGAAACCTGGACCATCAAATAATTGAAATTCATTTATTTTCCTGGTTGCTAAATTTTGATTCCCTGAAAAGCTCAAAAAGAGTTAAAATTGCTACATTTGAGCCAAATTCCAGAATTCATTTAATTTCATTCAACATGAGTACATTATACCCATTAAAGTTTAAGCCTGTTTTTAAGGATAAAATCTGGGGTGGACAGAAAATTAAAACCGTTTTAGGACAAGATTTTTCACCTCTTCCAAATTGTGGTGAAGTATGGGCACTCTCCGGCGTTGAAAATAATCAAACCTTAATTATCAATGGGTTTCTTGAATCCAATAACCTAAGTGAGTTATTAGAAATATATATGGGTGATTTAGTTGGTGATAATATTTATCAAAAGTTTGGGAATGAATTTCCTATACTTATTAAATTTATCGATGCCAACGATTGGCTTTCTATACAAGTCCATCCGTATGATGATCTGGCTTGGAAAAGACATAAAAGTCTTGGGAAATCAGAAATGTGGTATATTTTTGATGCAGAAGAAAATGCTGAGCTGATCAGTGGTTTTAGTGAAGAAATCAACAAGGATCAATATCAGAAACACCTTGATAATAAAACCCTGAAACAAGTAATGAATTTCGAAAAAGTAAAAAGTGGTGATGTGTATTACATGCCAGCAGGCAGAGTTCATGCATTGGGTCCAGGTGTTTTACTGGCCGAAATTCAACAAACATCGGATATTACTTACCGAATTTATGATTGGGATCGCATTGATGAAGCAGGAATGATGAGGGAACTACATATTGAGGAGGCTTTGGATGCAATCGATTTTCAAGTCTATGATCAATATAAAACGGATTATACTCCCAAATTGAATTCAACAGTTAACCTTGTTGAAAGTCCTTACTTTACAACCCGGTTAATCGATATTGATAAGCCCATTAAAAAGGATTATAGTGAACTTGACTCTTTTGTTATTTATGTATGTGCAGAGGGAGCTATTAATCTGAAATATGACAATGTTGAATATCATCTGAGTAATGGAGAAGCAATGCTATTACCTGCTGTTATTAACGAGATTGAGTTATTCCCACAGCAAGAATCAAAAATTCTTGAAGTTTATATGGTCATTTCCTAAAATTCCATTAGGAATTCCAATTTTATACAACCTTTTGAGACGCTGAATTGTCTGAAATTCTAGAAGTAATTTATATTTCTTATAAATAAATGATTTATTATTATGAAACCATTAGTTTTATAATTTTGGTGCATCTTTTGGTATGTAAATTCATAAATATTTAAATATAACTATTATGAAAAAAATATTCAGTGCTTTTGTGCTTGTCTCAATAGTTCTTATCGCCTATACTCAAGAGAACACAAAAAATTACGCAAAACTTCCTTCGGTTGACATTAAAACTATGGAAGGTGAAACCATAAATACTGGTGATATCTCAAATGATGGAAAGCCAATTATCATCACTTTTTGGGCCACATGGTGTAAGCCATGTATTAAGGAGCATGATGCCATTAATGAAGAATATGAAGACTGGGTTGATGAAACAGGTGTAAAATTATACGCAATTTCAATTGACAATGCACGATCAAGCAAAAGTGTAATGCCAATGGTAAATGGAAAAAGTTGGGAATTTGATGTTTTATTGGATGAGAATGGCAATTTTAAAAGAGCTATGAATGTGAATGTCCCTCCACATACTTTTATACTCAATGGAGAAGGATTGATAGTATGGCAGCATGTTGGATACCTTGAAGGTGACGAATCTGAGTATATCGAAATTGTTGAAAAACTGGTCAAGGGAGAATCCATTGATTAAAAGATTGTTAGGTGTATAATATTAAAAAGTAGAAAAATTGAAAAATTTACTAAGTACATTAACTATCGTTTGTGTTTTGTTTATTATACCTGGTTTTTCATTTGCTCAAGGTATTCTGAGCGGAGGAAAGGTTACAGGAAATACACAAATAGATGCCCAGATCTATTCTGAAGATGATAAATTGGGAATTACAGATTCAACATTAAATTACCGTAAATTTGGAATGAATGGCTTTGCCAATGTATTATACTCTAATGGCGATTTTAATGCAGGAATTCGTTTTGAAGGATTTCTGAACCCAATGATTGGGTTTGATCAAAGGTATGAAGGAGTTGGAATTCCTTATTGGTTTGCCAGTTATAAATTAGGTAAACTGGAAATGACGGCTGGTCATTTTTATGAGCAATTTGGGAGCGGCTTGGTATTAAGAAGCTGGGAAGAATGGACATTGGGCTATGATAACAATATTTATGGTTTTAATGCCAAGTTCACTCCGGTTAAGGGAATTACCATTAAAGGTTTGGTTGGGGTTCAACGCTATTTTTGGGAACCCTACACCACTGATAGTAGAGGAATTGTACGTGGTGCTGATGGTGATTTTTACCTGAATGATATTTTAGGGGGAATGAATGACTCCAAAACTAAAATCACACTGGGAGGAAGTTTTGTAAGCAGGTATGAAAAAGCAGAACCAATGGGATTTACTCGTGACTCATTATATTACGAGGTTGACTTAAGTGGTGATACATCAAGGTATTTAAACCGAAAAACTTATGCATATGATTTGCCGGTAAATGTTGGTAGTTGGGCTGCACGAATGAACCTGGCCAATGGAGGGTTTAACTTTTATGCCGAATATGCTGAAAAAGGGAATGATCCAAATGCTACAAATAACTATATTTATAAAATCGGACAGGCCCTTTATTCTACTTTATCATATTCTACCAAAGGGTTTGGTCTTTTTCTATCCATGAAATGGATTGATAATATGAGCTATAAATCAAGCCGGTACGAAAGTGGAAATCCTGCTATGCTTGACATTAATTATCTTCCATCCATTTCCAAAGAACATCAATACAGTTTTGCTAGCATGTATCCTTATGCTACAAAACCAAATGGTGAATTTGGGTTTCAGGGGCAAGTCATTTATACTATTCCAAAAAAATCAGCTGTAGGAGGAAAATATGGGACTACTTTAACCTTAAATTATTCATTTGCTAACTCTATTAAGAAAGAACAAATTGCTCCCAATATACCCATTGATTCAACAGGTACAGATGGATATAATACACAATTTTTATCCATTGGTGATTTGCCGTATTACAGAGATTTGAATTTTAAAATTGAAAGAAAGTTTAGCAAAAAGATAAAAGTTAAAGCAGCTTATTATAATCAAACCTATAATTTACATGTAATTGAGGATGATATTTTTGATGATGAGGAAATGGTATATGCTCAAATAGGTGTTATTGATTTTACTTATAAGTTTACAAGAAAACATTCTTTACGTGCTGAATTACAAGGATTGTGGACTAAGGAGGATGAAGGCGACTGGGCAGGCTTAACACTGGAATATAACATTTCGCCACAATGGTTTTTTTCAGTGATGGATGAATACAATTATGGTAATCCAGATACTGATTTTCGAAATCATTATTATAATGTTTCTTTTGGATATACTGACAAGACTAATCGTATTTCCTTACGTTATGGACGTCAACGTGAAGGACTTTTATGTGTTGGAGGTGTTTG
>DAOVYU010000361.1 GCA_030635465.1 Bacteroidales bacterium
AGGAAACCATTCATTACTCCCATCAAACTATGACATATGGATGGTGAAAGTGACAGATAATGGGGATGTTGAGTGGCAACAATGTTTTGGGGGAGAGGAAAATGAAATTATACATAATGGTGTACTTAAAAAAGGAGTAAATAACTATGTATTGGCCGGTGAAACCAATGATGTTTCCGGAGATGTATCATGCAACCTTCACAGTTGGAAGAATGATTATTGGGTTTTTGAAATATCGATGCCAGATACCACCACAGTAACAAATCTAAATAAGGACTTGGGTTTTAAAGTTTATCCAAATCCGGCAAGGGATTATGTGGTTTTTGAGAATCAAGAATCAAGAACCAAGAACCAAGAAATTATAATCACCAATACCTTTGGTCAGCAAGTGGCTTTATTGCATATTAAAAGTGAAAAAACAGTTTGGGATACGAGAATTATTGGTTCTGGATTATATTTTTATTCAATTGATCATGAAGAAACTTTTATTACAGGAAAAATAGTTATTTCTAAATAACCTCGTTGAATTCATATTAAACTTATGGGAGTTCTAATATTTTGAACTTTTTCAAGATAATTGTTGTACTTTTGTATTTCAAAATTTACAACAATGATTACAAGTATTTTACTCGGAATAATCGGCCCCTGGCAAATAGTTTTAATTGTACTCGTAGTTTTATTGCTTTTTGGTGGCAAAAAAATCCCTGAATTGATGCGTGGTTTGGGCAAAGGTGTTCGCGAATTTAAGGATGGCATAAATCCTGACGAACAAGCTAAAAAAGACAATGATTCAGCTGAAAAAAAGGATTAATTATTAATTCTATTTTAGCTAATCTATGTTTCTAACAATTCCCTGATAATAATTCTTTATTTTCCCGTTTACTTTTAGAACATTTATATCTTTACTTTTGCAACGATATTATTTTACACTCGTAAAATATTATTTAAACAATTTTAACAGAGATTATGAAGATTAACTATATATCATACCTTATACTGGTATTTGGATTATCATTATCACAAGCATTTGCTTTTTATCCTGATAATGACTCCGTCACAGATTTCACTACTGACTCTACAAAAGTATTCACAGCCGATATGGTTTCTGCCGATCTTGACAATAACTACATATTGGATATGCTTGACAGCCTTGTAGCGGCTAAATTTTTCACCAACTTTGAATTTACAGATGATTCCAGCATTTTAAATGTGCACAATTTCCCAGCTGATGCTGTTCCGGTTTATAACGACTCGGTTTTAATGGAAAGAATTGAAAGTTTAAATCAACAATCAATATTTGAGTTGGTTTTTAACAAACAAGTCAGAACTTATATCAATGTTTATTCAGTTAAACGACGTGAACTGGCTTCCAAAGTTTTGGGTTTGTCGGAAGTATATTTCCCTTTATTTGAAGAATACCTGGATAAATACAATATGCCACTCGAATTGAAATACCTTGCTGTTGTTGAATCAGCTTTAAATCCAACAGCTAATTCACGTGCCGGGGCTAAAGGTTTGTGGCAGTTTATGTACCGCACAGGCCGTGTTTATGGATTAAAATCAAACTCTTTGGTCGATGACCGTTTTGATCCTTATAAAGCAACCGATGCAGCTTGCAGACATTTACAGGATCTGTATGATATTTATGGAAACTGGTCGCTGGCTTTGGCCGCCTATAATTCAGGTGCAGGAAATGTTAATAAAGCCATTCGAAGAGCTGGGGGAGTTAAAAGTTATTGGGCTGTCTGGCCTTATTTACCAAGGGAAACACGTGGATATGTTCCGGCTTTTATTGCTGTTATGTATATTATGAACTATGCAGCTGAACACAATATTTATCCTATTCAGCCGGAAATTTTTTATGCTGAAATTGATACAGTTATAGTGAATGATGTCTTGTCGTTTGATCAGATTTCTGAAATGCTAAATGTCCCTATGAATGAATTGAAATTTTTAAATCCAGCTTACAAAACAGGCATTATTCCAACTACTGCTGAGAATAAATATATCCTAAGATTGCAACATCAATACATTGCTTCTTTTATTGATAATGAGAAGGCATTGTATGCCTATAAAACTGAAAAGGGGATAGAAAAAGAGAAGCTTCTGGCTGAAATCAAAAAAGCCAAAAAAAGAAATATACATATTGTAAGATATGGAGAAAGCCTGGGGTTAATTGCACAAAAGTACAGGTGTTCGGTTAGGAATTTAAAAAGTTGGAATAACCTAAGGGGAAACACCATTTATCCTGGTCAAAAATTAGTTATTTTTGCCCCTGGATATACAGGACAAAAAACAGCTTCTACTAAAAAGAGCAGCCCATCAACAGCTAAACCAACTGACATTTCGGGCAGGGACAAGAATTACCATATTGTACGAAATGGTGAAAACCTTGGATTGATTGCTCAAAAATATAAATGCAATGTTGCTGATCTAAAAAAATGGAATAACCTGAAAGGAAACACCATACAACCCAATCAGAAATTATTGGTTTACGTACCTGCAAAAGAAAAATCAAGCCAGGAAATAGCTTATGATAATAACCTTCCAGGAAAATACGTTTACCATACAGTTAAAAAAGGTGATACCTTATGGGACATTGCTAAACTTTATGAAGGTGTAACAGTCGACCAGATTCGAAAACTGAATAATATTCAAAACTCGAAAAAACTCAAACCCGGCCAAAAATTAAAGGTATCAACAAAAGGGTAAATGAATGTAAAATATTTGATAGTTTTATAGTAAACAACCACTTAGTGTTTCTTTGAGCATTAGTGACTTTGTGGCGATTGTTTTTTTGCCACTAGGACTCAAAGTCACAAAGATTCACAAATTTATGAACATCAAAATAATCCAGCCTTATGAAACGAGTTTTTCAATTGATTTCTTTATTGTTCCTAGTAAGTTTATTCATCTCTTGTGGAAG
>DAOVYU010000355.1 GCA_030635465.1 Bacteroidales bacterium
GCTAAGGCCAGTCTTGATCCAACATATAATTATGGGTTATTCGACATGGATATCAAAATCAAAACCCCCTCAAAAAACTTTACGGTAAATTTTGAATTAAGAGAAAACTCAAATAAAAGGAGTGTTTTTACATTTTCTTCTAAAAATATAGACGATATTGAGAATGGAGAATTTATAAAAACTATATCAGATATAAAACTTCAAAATATAAAAAAATGGAGTGCTGAAAATCCTACTTTATATGCGCTGGTTGTATTTCTTACAGATGATCAAGACAAAATCATAGATGCAGTAAGTACAAAAGTTGGGTTCCGGAAAATTGAAATAAAAGACCATAGATTTTACATTAATGGTGTTCCTATTACCATTAAGGGAGTTAACAGGCATGAACATGACATGATTAATGGTCGTGTGATAACATTGGAATCAATGATTCAGGATATACAATTAATGAAGCAATTTAATATAAATGCAGTTAGGTGTAGTCATTATCCCAATCGTCCTGAATGGTATGAATTATGTGATTTGTATGGACTGTATGTAATTGATGAAGCAAACATTGAAGCTCACGGGAGTGATCCATATAATCGAGAAAAAACCCTTGCAGATAAACCTGAATGGAACCATGCTTTTATGGAGCGAACCAAAGCAATGGTTGAACGAGACAAACATCACCCTTCAATTATTGTATGGTCCTTGGGCAATGAAACTGGTTATGGTCAGAATTTTAGGGAAACATACCAGTGGATAAAGAAATTTGACCCATCACGCCCTGTACAATGCGAGGATGCTGGAAAAACTGGTTATTCGGATATCTATTGCCCCATATATAAAAGTATCGACTTTATTGAAGATTTTGCCAAATCAGATGATCAGAAACCTTTGATATTATGTGAGTATGCACATGCAATGGGAAATAGCGTTGGTAATTTACAGGATTATTGGACTGTGATTGATAAATACCCTAATCTTCAGGGTGGATTTATTTGGGATTGGGTTGACCAAACATTTTTCAAATATGATGATGAAGGAAATAACTATTGGGCTTATGGTGGAGATATGGGTGATTCAATAGTACCAAATGATTCTAACTTTTGTGCCAATGGATTGGTGCAGGCTGATAGATTTTTAAATCCACATATCTGGGAAGTAAAAAAGGTATATCAATCCATTAAATTTGAAGCTGTTGATATGGACCGTAGTGTAATAAAAATTTTTAATAACTACGATTTTATAAACTTTAAAAAATTTCGTTTCGAATGGGAGATAAAAGCTGATGGAATAGAAATTTACCGAAATAGTTTTTCTGCCATTGACATAAGGCCGCATCAATCAAGAATGATATTTTTAACAATGCCTGATATAAAACCAGAATCAGGAACAGAATACTTCCTAACCGTAAAAGCAGTTACACGAAACAGTAATAACCTTGTTCCTCAAAACCACACAGTGGCATGGGAACAGTTTAAATTACCTATTGAGGATCCGAAAACAGAAAAGAAATTTTCTGATCTTCCATCAATACAAACACAAGAACTTGCCTCTATGGTGGTTATTACTGGAAAGGATTTCAGAATATTGTTTGATAAACAAAGCGGACATATAACATCATTCAATTTTGATGGTATTGAATTGTTGAAACATGGACCAGAATTAAATTTATGGCGACCTCCCACGGATAATGACCTTGGGAATGGAATGCCAGAAAGGTGTGCCATTTGGAAAGACATGGCGAAAAGATCATCATTGGAAAAAACATTTCTAATTCAATCTGATAGCAATCTTGTAATCAAAACTTCATTCATCGATTCTATTTCAAATACTAAGTTCCAAATAAATTACAATATAAATGAAGAAGGAGTTATTGGAATTACTACATTTTTCAATTCGAACAAAACAAAACTACCTGAAATCCCCAGGATTGGATTACAACTGATGCTTCCAGCTGAGTTTGATAGTTTAACATGGTTTGGCAGGGGCCCTCATGAAAGCTATTGGGACCGAAAAACAGGAGCTATAATCGATCTTTTTAAAAGTACTGTATGGGAACAATACTTTCCATATGTTCGTCCACAGGAAAACGGAAATAAAACTGATATAAGATGGATGGCTTTATATAATGAAAGAGGAGTTGGTTTAATGGCAATAGGTGATCCGGTTTTGAGTTCCAGTGCCCATCAATTTTACCAGAAAAATCTCGATCAACCTGAAAAGGAAGCCCCACAAAAACACATGAACGATATTCAGCCCATTGATGTTATAACCTGGAATATTGATTACAAACAAATGGGAGTTGGTGGAGATAACAGCTGGGGAGCCAGAACCCATAGCGAATATACCCTACTTCCTGGCAATTACAGCTATCATTTTGTATTGGTCCCATTTTCAAAGAATACTGAAACTCCTTTAGAACTAAGTAAATATAATTATGAATAACACTCTTCTTAATTTAGTTATCTGTGTACTTTGCATATCTTTTATTTATCCCCTAAAAGCACAGTATGTAAGTGGGTATTCCCATGAAATTAAAGGTGAAACCATTCGATACGAATGCCAACAACCGGATGCGGATTCGGCTTTATTAGTTCGATCCATCCATGAGGATAAATTCATTGAATGGGAAACGCTTCCGGTTTCTGAAAACTTTAATAAGGAATATGTAGAATTTATCTGGATTGCAGGAATAGATGTAAATGCAGAAGACAACCATGAATTTAAATTGTTCATTGATGATAACCTACAATTTACTTTTAGAAATCCTATTGATACTTTAAACATGAATTGGGATCTGGAAGGACCAAGAGGAATAAAACTTCATTTTAAAGGGATCATGTTTG
Organism: Bacteroidales bacterium; assembly: GCA_030635465.1. Lineage (GTDB taxonomy): Bacteria > Bacteroidota > Bacteroidia > Bacteroidales > JAADJA01 > JAADJA01. The sequence continues at coordinate 2,838 of DAOVYU010000355.1, forward strand.
ATAAATATGGAGATCTGTTTGGATACATGTTCCTAAAAATTCCTAAATCCATTTATAAACCCGGTAAAAGTTTTAAAATAAAAGTCACAGGAGAAACAGCAGACAGTAGGAGTTGGTTTATGATA
>DAOVYU010000151.1 GCA_030635465.1 Bacteroidales bacterium
CGAGTCCAAATCCGCTCGTGTTGTATAAAAATATGAACTGTTAATGTCTACACTTTCTGGTTTAGTCATATATACCATTTGATTTTCAAGATCCCAGCGGGCATTGGTAATTGATGTCTTAAACTGGGCGTATGGAAATCCTATGGCAGCAACACCTTCAACTTCTGGGCTTATCTCTGCTTGTTTCGTCAATAGGTTAAAATTAATAAGCAAATCAAAAGAACGAATTATTACCATTGAGGAATTTATCACGGGCTATCGAAAAACTGATCTACAAAAGGGAGAAATAATTCACTCATTTATTATTCCTAAACCAGACAATCAAATTATTCAGTTTTATAAAGTATCAAAACGGAAAAATTTGGATATTTCAACTGTGAGTGCGGGATTTAGATTAGAATTATCAAAAAATAAAGTCACAGATATTTGTCTGGCTTTTGGTGGCATGGCAGAAATGCCAAAAAGAGCCTCAGAAACAGAGAAATATTTATTAAACCAGGATTGGACAATTGATAATATAAATGAAGCTGCAAAAATTCTGAAGGAGGAATTCAAACCAATTTCAGATGCAAGGGCATCAGCAGGATTCAGGAAAACTGCAGCTAAAAATTTATTGATAAAGTTTTACGAAGAGACAAAACAAAAATATGCTTCCACATGATAGTGCAATAAAACATGTGACCGGTGAATCGGTTTATGTCAACGATATCAATATTGGTGACCAAATACTACATGGACATCTGGTTTACAGCAAGCATGCTTTTGCTAAAATTAAGTCTGTTGATTTTAAGAAAGCATTGAAACTAGAAGGTGTGAAGGCCATTTTATCCTTTAAAGATATCCCTGGAGTAAATCAAATGGGACCTGTTTTCCATGACGAAGATTGTTTGGCTAAAGAAGAAGTAAATTTTATTGGACAGGTGATTTTATTGATAGCTGCAGAAACCAAGGAATTAGCAAGGCAAGCTGAACACCTGATCACCATTGAATATGAGCCATTAGAAGCTATCCTTGATCTGGAAACAGCAATTGAAATGGATAGTCGTCTTCATCCTCCTCAAAAAATAGAATGTGGTGATATTAAATCAGGTTTCAAAAATTCGGAATATTTAATAGAAGGAATATTAAATACCGGAGGACAGGAACATTGGTATCTCGAAACACAATCCTGTCTGGCTGTTCCTGATGAAGGGAATGAAATTAAAATTTTCAGTTCAACACAACATCCATCCGAAACACAAGCCATTGTTGCCGAAGTGCTTGGAATACAAAAAAATGAAGTCGAAGTTGAAGTGAGGCGAATGGGAGGTGCATTTGGTGGAAAAGAAACACAGGCCAATCATTATGCAGCCTGGTCAGCCTTGCTGGCAAAAGCAACTAGTCGACCTGTAAAAATCCACCTTACAAGAGATGAAGATCAGATCATCACTGGTAAAAGGCATCGAACCATTTCAAACTATAAGGTTGGATTTGAAAAAGATGGAAAAATTAATGCTGTTGATATTGATCTGAATCTTGATGCTGGGTCATCTTCCGATCTTACAATGGCAATTCTGGAACGAGCTATGTTCCATGTGGATAATGCTTATTACATTCCAAGCTTAAGGGTGATTGGTAATGCCTGGAAGACTAACCTACCTTCAAATACAGCTTTCCGCGGATTTGGTGGACCACAAGGGATGGCTGTTATTGAAGACATTATTGATCAGATAGCCAGATTTCTTAAAAAAGATCCCATTGAAATCAGGAAACTGAATTTTTATCAAGAGGAAAATAATAACACAACACACTACAATCAAAAGGTTGATAATAATCGATTACCTCTTCTATATGAACAATTAATTAAATCTTCAGATTATTTAAGTCGTCGTTCCCATACTCACCAATTCAACAAGTTAAACCAATTTACCAAGCGAGGAATTGCTCTCACTCCTGTCAAATTCGGAATCTCATTTACAACATCTTTTCTCAATCAAGCCGGGGCATTGGTAAATATTTACAAAGACGGAACGGTTCTGGTAAATCATGGTGGAACTGAAATGGGGCAGGGACTTAATACTAAAATATTAAAAATTGCTTCTGATGAATTAGGAATAGGTTCTGAATTTGTAAAAGTAAATTCCACTAATACATCCAAAGTACCAAATACATCTGCCACTGCAGCCTCTTCAGGAAGTGATTTGAATGGTATGGCTGTTAAGAATGCCATTGAGAAATTAAAAATCAGATTGGCCAGGGTAGCTTTGAAAAAGTGGAATATGAGCAATGAATTTATAGATGAAATAATATTTGAAAACAATGAGGTTTATGTTGGAAATCAACCCGAATTGTATATTTCATTTTCTGATTTGATCAACCTTGCCTATCTTGAAAGAACCAGCCTGAGTGCAACCGGATTTTACAAAACTCCAGATATTCATTTTGATAAAAAGAATGGCAAAGGAAAACCATTCCATTATTTTGCCTTTGGTATGGCAGTATCGGAGGTAGAAATAGATACATTGACCGGATACGCAAACCTGTTACGTTCGGATATTTTACATGATGTTGGCAATTCACTTAATGAAGGATTGGATATTGGTCAAATTGAAGGTGGATTTGTGCAAGGAATTGGATGGGTTACCACAGAAGATTTGAAATATGATAAAAAAGGAAATTTATTGAACCATTCTCCTGACACCTATAAAATTCCAACAATCCAGGATATCCCAAAAGATTTCAGGGTAGACATTCTGAAAAATGTTCCCAATCCAAATACCATAAAACAAAGCAAGGCGGTCGGTGAGCCTCCATTTATGTTAGCCTTATCAGTTTGGTTAGCAATTAAAGATGCAATTTCGGCAGTGGGTGATCATCAGTTTGAACCTGAATTTTCTTTGCCAGCAACCAATGAGGTTATTCTTGAATCAATCGAAAATATCCGAATAAAAATATAACACGGATAAGGAGGATAATAACAGATTATTTATCAGTGTAAATCTGTACTATCTGCATCATTAGCATTCCATTAATCCAGAAAAATATTTTTGATAATCTTCCGGAGTATTGATATTTACTCCAATATAAGGATCGTTTACAAATACATCTTGTCGGTTGAACGATTTTAGCACATCATTAAAATGACTGGTATTTTTGAAATCATTTACCACTGGTTCAATTACTTTCGGTGCTAACAATACAGGATGTCCTCCCTTTCTTTTATAAACAGGAACAGCAAAATCAGCGAGACCTATTCCATTTAGTAAACTCATTAATAATCCCGTATTCACAAATGGATTATCAATATCTTGAATAAATACAGAAGTATTTTTTAACTCCTGCAAACCCAACTGAACAGAATAAAACCTGCCATACTCCAGCTTATTATTAACTATAATTTTTACTGATTCATCATCTTGAAAAGCTTCTAAATTAAGAGATTCATTAACAACCATTACAAGTTCCGAAACTACAAACCGTCTATAAATATGTATTATATGTTCCAAAAAAGTTTCCTCTTCAGAAAAGTTCAAATTGCATTTTTGTTTTCCCATCCTTTCTGACATTCCGGCTGCCAGAATTATTACTGCAGGCTGGTTGACCATTTTTTCGGTTTTTATTCAACAAAATATTGTTTAAAGAAATCAAATTCTTAAGCTTCAAAACTACGAATATTTGTAGATTTGCTGTTTATAGATTAACAAAAGGAATGACCGATAAATTCTCAATTATACCACTGAAGACTTTGCTAAAAATCGTATTGGATCAGATTGATACCAAAAAACAATTTTTCGGTATTCCTGAAGAGGTATTTTTCAAACCCGACAAAAGTGATCCTTTCAAATTAAAGCGATTTGGTCAAATCCTTGAAACCCCAATTGGAGTTGCTGCCGGGCCACATTCCCAAATGGCTCAAAACATAATTGCATCCTGGCTTTGTGGTGCCAGATACATCGAATTAAAAACCATTCAAACACTGGATGAACTTGAAGTTACAAAACCCTGTATCGACATGCAGGATGAAGGTTACAATTGTGAATGGTCGCAAGAACTAAAAATCGAAGAATCTTTTGATCAATATTTGAATGCCTGGATTGTGATCCATTTGTTAAAGCACAAATTCAGCTGGGGTAGTCAAGAAGTAGGAGTTATTTTCAATATGAGTGTCGGGTATGATATGCAAGGTATATTGAAAGATAATGTGCAATGGTTTTTCAATAAAATGAAGGATTGTAGTGTAGAAAAAGATGCAAAGATTAAAGAAATTGTTAAGCTTTATCCTGGTATTACTGAGGTTGGAATCCCTGATTGTATTTCTGATAACATTACGCTGTCTACTATGCATGGCTGTCCTCCTGAAGAAATTGAAAAGATTGGGCTATACCTTATCCAGGAGAAAAAACTACATACTACAATTAAACTCAATCCAACACTTTTAGGAAAAGAGAAACTTCACGAAATTCTTAATAACAGCGGATTCAAAACCCAGGTTCCTGATGAAGCTTTTGAGCATGACCTGAAATATCCTGCTGCAATTCAAATCATTCAAAACCTTCAAAAGGCTGCTATAAAGAACAACGTACATTTTGGTCTAAAACTTACCAATACCCTCGAAAGCCTGAACCACAAAACCATTTTCCCTGAAAGTGAAAAAATGATGTATATGAGTGGAAAGGCATTGCATCCATTGGCTATCAATCTGGCCATTCAACTTCAAACTAAATTTGGTGGTGAGCTTGATATCTCCTTTTCTGCAGGAGTAAATGCGTTTAATATTCATAAAGTTATATCCTGCGGATTAACTCCGGCAACAGTCTGCTCAGATATTCTAAAGCCAGGAGGATATGGACTTCTCAATCAATATCTTGAAAACTTAAAAAAAGCTTTTAAAGATAAAAAAGCCAATACAATTGAGCAATACATCCTCCATACTTCTGGAGAGA